>JAUVCG010000084.1 GCA_030595785.1 Kiritimatiellales bacterium
GGAGGCGTTGTGCAACTCCTTCCACACGGCGTCCAGTGCGCGATACTTCGAATAGATCTCCTCGCCCGGCTGAAGATAGATGATCCCCTGCTCGCCATCCATGAGCAGCTCTTCGTCATCCGCAATGCCGTCCGCCAGCTCGCGGCTGACCGCCACCATTGGAATTCCCAGCGAGCGGCTGATGATCGCGTTGTGCGACGTCACCCCGCTGCTGACAATGAAGCCTTCCACGTTTTCGGCGGAGAGTTTCAAAATGTCGGACGGCAACAGCTCGTGAGCAATAATGATCTGTCCGCGGTAATCGCACTCATCCGCCTCTTCATTAAGCAGGTTTCGGATAAGCCGGTTGCCCAGATCCTTCACATCCAGCACCTTTTCACGGATCAGCGGCATCCTGCTGGCGGAGAAAACCTCAACATATTCGTTCACCACGGCCGGAATCGCTTTGACCGCCGCCGTTCCGGTCTGGATCAGGTTGGCGATGCGCCCCGTAAACTGCTCATCTTCAAGGATCAGCAGATGGGCACTGAAAATGAGCACCGCCACATCGGCCAGCTCCTCGCCCGTCTGCCGCTGCAGCTGGTTGATCTGCTTCGCCGTTTTTTCAATGGCGATCTCAAAATCCTCGAGCGTATGCGGCTCAGCTTCAGGGTCGGGGAGGATGCAGCTTTCATGCTGGCTCGACCCCAGCGCCAACGCGCGGCCGCGCGCGGTTCCGGGACTGGCCGAACTTCCGCGGATGATGCTCTCCTTCTCGACCTTCTTTGCCGCCGGAACCTCCTCCGGGCTTTCGGCCTCCTCGCGTGCTTCGCTCAACAGCTGCACGTTTTCGATCATCGTCGCCAGTTGCGCAGCAATCGCCCGCAAGGCCTTGATATCGTTGGGACTGAAATAGTTTTCCACGCACGACTGCACCACGAGGGCACCGATACGGCGCAATCCGCGCAGGATCGGTACAGCAAGGAGAGCCGCATAGTCCTCCTCTTGGATCCCCGGGAAAAACTTGTTAGACGCGTTTTGCGCCGCCGAGCCCACGCAAATCGGCCGCAACTCGTGGACCGCACGCCCGGTGATCCCTTCGCCCAGCTTGAGCCTCACTTCACCGATCGCCTCTTCAGCCAGGCCCTGGGTGGCCCGCAGGGTAAGTTCCCTGTCTTCCTCATCATAGATGTAGATCGAGCAGACATCGGCTCGCATATGCTGGGCCACGGAAGCAACCACGCTTTGCAGGAGTTCCCTCCTGTTTTTCCCCACTTCGGTCAGCGATATCAACTCGGCAATATCGCATACGAGATCTACGTTTCGCTTTTTCATGGCATCAAGATTCTTTTGGGAGAGAACAGCATATCGACGGCTGAGTCGAGTGTCAAAAACCGGAGATAGTCCAATTTCCTCATCGACCTTGCAAACGGGCTGTCCTACTATTTTTGCTTAAATTAGGAAGCCATAATTACATGAAAACACCGTCCGTAGAGAAGTTGCTCGAAATCTACCGGCCCATGGTCGCTTCGCGCTACACCGATTACCTGCAGTCCGCCGCCGCACAGCGAGGAGAGGTCTTTTTCTATATACCCTCTTCCGGCCATGAAGCCGCGGCCGCACTCGCACCGCACCTCATTGACGCCGACTGGCTCCACCTGCACTACCGCGACCGCGCCCTCGCCTACGCCCGCGGCGTTTCTTATGTCTCCGCCTTCCACGGTCTTTTCAGCAAGGAAGAATCCAACTCCGCCGGACGGCGCATGCCCGGCTTTCCCTGCGAGCCCGCGCTCAACATCATGAGCTCCCCGACCCTCGTCGGCACCAATGTGCTGCAAGCCTGCGGCGTCGCCTCATCCATCAAGAACAATGAAGGCAACCCCTTCGTTCTTGTCTGCGTCGGCGACGGCGCCACCCAACAGGGCGAGTTCTACGAAGCGGTCGCCGAAGCCGTCCGTTCCAACCTGCCCGTGCTTTTCCTGATCGAAGACAACCGCTTCGCCCTTTCCACCGTCACCAAGGGCAACACCTTCTACTCCCTGCCGAAAGGCGATGCCGACACCTTCTACGGCCTGCCTATCCATCGCGTCGACGGCTCCGACACCGTTGCAACCTTTGGGAAATTCGCAGAGGTGGTTTCCAACCTTCGGGAAACGCGCGGACCGCAAATCGTTCTCTTCAATGTTGAACGACTCGAAAGCCACACCAACGCCGACGACCAGTCCGTCTATCGCTCCGAGGCCGATCTCCAGCACGCGATGGAAAATGCCGATCCCTGCGCCAGGCTGCGGGAGTATCTGCTGGCCAACGGTGCCGATGAAGCGCAGGTCAAGGCCGTCGAGAATGATGTGCAGGAGCAGATCGACGCCGCCTTCCACGCCGCGCGCAAAGGGACGACACCCAAGCCCGAGCTCACCGCCAAGAGGCCCCTGCCCGAACCGCGCGAAGAATATCTGGGCACCGAAGAAAACCGCGAACTCAGCATGCTCGAAGCCATGCGCGAAATCCTCAAGGCGCGGCTTTCCGGGGACAAGAAAACCACGCTGCTCGGTCAGGATATCGAAGATCCCAAGGGCGATGTCTTTGGCCTAACGCGCGGACTAAGCCAAACCTTCCCGGAACAGGTCAGCAACGCCCCGCTGGCGGAAAATACCATTCTCGGCGTCACGACCGGTCAGGCGCTCGCCGGCGGCCATCCCGTCGCCTTCATGCAGTTTGCCGACTTTTTGCCCGTAGCTTACAACCATATCGTTTCCGAGATCGGTGCAATGTATTGGCGATCCAACGGTCAATGGGAATCCCCCGTGCTCATCATGTCGATCGCGGGTGCCTACCGTCCGGGTCTCGGCCCCTACCACGCCCAGACGATGGAGTCGATCTGTGCGCACGTACCGGGCGTCGATGTCTTCATGCCGTCTACCGCCGCTGATGCCGCCGGCCTGCTCAACGCTATTTTTGAATCGGGACGCCCTTCGGTCTTCCTTTTCCCGAAAAGCCTGATCAATGATCGATCCAACACCACTTCCGCTGATGTTGAAAAACAGTATGTGCCGATCGGCAAGGCGCGGATTGCGCGCGTCGGGCAGGATATCACCCTGGTCAGCTGGGGCGGCCCGATGCCGGTTTGTGAACGCACCGCCGAAGCCCTTTCAGAAATCGGTATCAACGCCGAGGTCATTGACCTGCGCACCATCTTTCCGTGGGATGAAGAAACCGTCCTGGCCTCCGCCCGGAAGACCGGCAAACTTGTTGTCATCCATGAAGACAACCAGACGGCCGGCATGGGCGGCGAGATTGTCGCCGCCATCGCGGAAAAGGCGGGGGACGCCGTTCAGGTTGCGCGGGTCACGCGGCCGGACACCTACATTCCCTACGACTTTTCCTGCCAGATCGAGGTGCTGCCCTCCTTTAAGCGCACCCTCGAAAAGTGCTGCGAAATGCTTGAAGTCGACCTCCACTGGGACAAGCCCGTCGAAGAGGAGGCCGGAACCGTTACCGTCAAGGCCATTGGCTCCAGCCCGTCCGACGAAACCATTACCGTCACCACCCTGCTGGCCGAAACGGGCGCAATGATTGCCGAAGGCGACCTGATTGCCTCAGTCGAGGCTGACAAGGCCTCAATGGATATTACCTCCCCGGTCGGCGGAACGATTGCAGAGATCTTGGTCGAAGAGGGTGATGTTCTGACCGTTGGCACCCCGATGCTCAAGATTGCGTCCAGCGAGGCGGCCCAGCTCAAACCCCTCACCAAAGAAGACCCCGGCACTCCGGTCATGGAGCGACGCCGTTCGGTTGAGGTGCAGCCAGCCCCGGCGTCAAACTCCAAACTTCAAACGTCAAACCCCATATACATTTCCAACATCGCCACCGTTTTCGGCTCGCGCCACCTGACCAACGACGAACTGCTGCAGGGCCACGGCGAGTGGGACTCCGATGCCATCCGCAAGCGCACCGGCATCGAAAACCGCTACTGGATTCAAGGTGATGAAAACGTGCAGAGCCTGGCCGTCAAGGCCACACGCGACCTGCTCGATAAGGAGCATCTCCATATTTCCGACATCGGTGCGATTATCTGCTCCACCGGAACGCCGCTGGCCATGACCCCATCGCTGGCATGCAGCGTCCTGCATGAACTCAGCCCCGAAAAGGGCGAGGTGCTCATGCAGGCGCACGACGTCAACGCCGCCTGCTCGGGCTACATGTACGGCCTGCAGTCCGCCTTCGATTTCCTGACCAATGCCCCCGAAAAGAAAGTGATCGTCATCACCGCCGAAACCCTTTCGCCGATGGTCAACCACGATGACCAGAAAACCATGGCGCTTTTCGGCGATGCGGCCACCGCCTCGCTTGTCAGCTGCGAACAGCGACCCGGCGAGATCGGCGTCAAGCTCAACCGCCCCTTTCTCTCCGCCACCGGCGTTGACGAAAAAGTGCTCTATGTTCCAAACATGGGAAGCGGCGAAGTGATCGAAATGGAAGGCCTCACCGTCTTCAAGCTTGCCGTACGCAAGATGATCGACATGCTTGACAATGCCTGCCGGGAGCGCGGCATCACCGTCGAGGATCTGGAAAAGATTGTCCCGCACCAGGCCAACGAACGGATCATCGAGGCCATCCGCAAGACGATCCACTGCCCGCCGGAAAAAATGTTCAACCATATCCGCAAATACGGCAACACCTCATCGAACACCATTCCGATCGCCCTGACCGAGCTGATCCCGACCCTCGAACCCGGCGCCCTGGTCGGCCTCACCGCCTTCGGCGGCGGCTTCACCTTCGGCGCAGCCGTTATCGAAAAGGGTTAGAGGAGCGAAGAGTCCTCTGACGCCTCGTCTTCTGTTTCAACAACCTCTTTCTGACGGTTCCAGTTTCGGACAAACCGATACAGAAAAACAGGCGCAAAAATAAGGTATTCCATCAGAGAAACCATCACATAGCCGATGATGGTCAGCGGCGTTCGCTTCAGCTTGGAGCCCGCGCCCGCGCGCAGCATTTCACCCGTGGAAAAAATATTCAGATAGGGCATAATATTATTGTACGGGCCGACGGCCGCACCGCATTTCGGACAAAACCAAGCCCCGTTACGCTGAGGAGTAAAGCAGCGGCTGCACAGCAGTTTTGCATCGGTGGTTTTAAGCGCTTCATCCAGCTCTTCCGACCATGGGTTGGGCGGCGTCGTTTTCCACCAGACCAGAAAGCGCTTAAACTGCTCAGCCAGAATATCGCCCAGCGGACGCGTCTGCCACTCTTTGATCAACTGAATCCATCTTTTCATTGGAGTCATTTATACCATGTTATTCCTGGCAACCAAGGTGAGTTGCATGCGGATAAAAACAATGAGAACGTGCTAGCATTCCATATTCAGGAAACATGGAAAGAGAAGGACGCAAAGGTCGCCAAGTAGATGTTCTGAAAATCGGATGCATTGCTTCATTTGTGGACTTCTGATAAACATTGCTCAATACAAGGAGCCTCATGATCCACAACATTGAAACGGGCGAGACGGTATATGAGCAGGATGGTTGCAGGGGGATTCGTCTCTACGAATCGGACGGGAATGAATATGTACACCTTTCTCTCGACCCCGGCGGCGAGATTCCCGAACACAGCCTGCCGTTGGCGGTATCGTTTTATGTGCTCAAGGGAAGCGGCATCTGCACGGTTTCCGGCAATCCCTTTTCCGCGTCCGAGGGCGACATGCTGGAGTGTCCGCCGAACGAGCTGCGTGGGTGGAAAAATGCTTCCGACGTACCCTTTGAAGTGCTGGTGATCAAGCGGGAAGCACGCTTGTAGTCCCGCCTTCAGGCGGAAACCGTTATACTCTGCACGGCTGGCCGCCTGAAGGCGGAACTACGTACTCTAGGTAGTAGAATTTACTATTCTTTTTTATGTTATATTGTTTTTGTCATGCTTATGTATTTCTTATCTTCCCGGTTATATCTGGGCGGCGGGGTGCCGCCCGTTAACCCAAGGAGATGCATTATGAAGAAAAGAAGTGTGTTGAAAACCCTACTGGCCGTGACGCTGGTCTGTGCTTCCGTGACTTTTGCGGGCGAAGGGGTAGCCGTAAAAGGTAATCCAAGCAGCAAGGTGTACCACAAGGCCGCGTGCAAGCATTACAACGCCAAGGGCTCCACCGTCGAATTCAAGACGGAGGCCGAGGCTAAGAAGGCAGGCTACAAAGGCTGTAAGCAATGCTGCAAGCCAACCGCCACTGATAAAAAAAGTACGAAGAAGAAGTAGCCACTGCTTCCCTTCCTTAAAAACTCCGGGCGGTTCCTCCCGGAGTTTTTTTGTTTTATCATGGCATGGTCGCCCTGCCCACGATTCACAGGCAAGATGCCCGTGCTGCAAGAGACCTCTTCCCGTTTTGGTTTTATCTCCCCCCTCTTTTGCCCTACCCTGCCGAGAGTGTTAACTGGGACTATTTCATGGAACGGTTAAGTGAACTGCTGGGCATCATTGATGGGTTTGTGTGGGGATGGACGACCATTGCCCTGCTGGTGGGTACAGGGCTGTTCCTGACCACACGACTGCTCTTTGTGCAGGTGCGCCATCTCGCCCATGCCATAGCCTGCGTACTGGGCAGGTATGACCAGCCGGAGGAGAGCGGTGACATTTCCCATTTCAAGGCGCTCGCCACGGCGCTCTCGGCCACGATTGGCACCGGAAATATTGCAGGCGTTGCAACGGCCATTGCGGCGGGAGGTCCCGGCGCTGTTTTCTGGATGTGGATCACGGCTGTGGTCGGCATGGCCACCAAGTTTACCTCCTGCACACTGGCCGTCAAATACCGCAAGATTCACGACGACGGATCTGCCAGCGGCGGACCGATGTATTTCCTCTCGCTGGGGCTGAAGAACAGAAAGCTGGGGGCCTTCCTCGGCGGCGCGTTCGCCCTGTTCGGAATGGTGGCTTCGTTCGGCATCGGCAACATGGTGCAGGCCAACTCGGTGGTTGGCGGACTGGGCTACCTGCTGCCGGAAGCGGCGCAGGCGGGTGGCTTCACCCTTTGGGAGGGTTTTGACATTTCATGGATGAGCCTCGGCACCGGCCTGCTCCTGTCCTTCTTCACAGGCATCGTTATCCTTGGCGGTATCAAGCGCATCGCCAATGTGGCGGGCGTAATCGTGCCGTTCATGTGCTCGTTTTATGTGATCGGCGCGGTGATTATCCTGATTCTTAACGTCTCCGCCATCCCGGCGGCGCTGGCGCAGATCATCAAATATGCCTTCACGCCCTACGCCGTGGGCGGCGGTGCGCTGGGTGTTGCCGTATCGCAGACGATCCGCTTTGGCGTGGCGCGCGGTGTTTTTTCCAACGAATCCGGCCTTGGCTCGGCCCCGATTGCCCACGCCGCCGTCAAAACCAACGAACCCGTGCGCGAGGGAACCGTTGCCATGCTCGGCCCCTTTATCGACACCCTCATTATCTGCACCATGACCGCACTTGTCATTCTTGTGACCGGTGCACACCTGACCGAATACGATGGCGGCGCGCTGACAGCCTATGCATTTGAAAAGGGGCTTTTCGGCTACGGGCAATATCTCGTGGGGATCGGCCTGATGTTCTTCGCCTACTCAACGCTCATCGCGTGGTCGTACTATGGCGACCGCTGCGCCGAATTTCTCTTCGGCGAAAAGGCGATTCCGGTCTATCGCTGGGTCTACGTTGGCTGCATCACCATCGGTGCCGTCGGCGGCCTGAAAGTGATCTGGACGATCGCCGACATTTTCAATGCGCTCATGGCCCTCCCCAACCTCATCGGCCTGATCCTGCTCTCCGGCGTCGTTGTGCGAGAAACCAGGCGTTACTGCGAGCGGCTGAAGAATGGCGAATTCAAGCAACTGTAGGCAGTTTTTCTGCATCTCGCCTGCCCCGGTAAATGCGTGCCAGCATTGCCGGCGGAACGCCGAGGTGGTAACCGAGAATCATCAGCTTGTTAACCAACGTCACCTTGAAAACCCCATGCTGCTGCCAGCGGCGGCCGGAGGTCAGTGCGGCCTCTGGAACCGTGATGATCTTTCCCAGACGGCGGAGAGAGCGTACGAAAGCATAGTCCTCCATGATCGGTATATCCGGGAACCCGCCTGCTTGCTCAAAGGTTGCTCTGCGCATGAACAACCCCTGGTCGCCAAAGGGCAGTTGCTTCGCCCTGGACCGCCAATTAGCGGAATTTTCGATAAATATTGAGCCCTTGAACGTCTGGTTGATCTTGAAGGTGAACGCACCCAATGCGACGGCTTGATCAGACAAGGTTTTCCGGACAATCCAATCCCAGCCGTCCGGCAGGATCGTGTCGGCATGCAGAAAGAGTAGTAATGCACCCGAGGCATGTCGGGCTCCCAGATTCTGCTGCGCTGCCCGATCCTTTTTGCACTCCAACGTATCAGGGAAAATTGACCGTGATCCATCCGTACTGCCGCCGTCTACCCCGATGATTTCGACGTTGAATCCGTCGCTCACACGCTTCAGCATTTCAGCGTTTCAGGCAGTTGTGCTTCTTCGTTGAGCGTTGGGATGATCACGGAAATGCGTGGAGGAATATCATCCGGCCGGTCGACGTCGTGCAATTGCGAAAGTTGGTGAACCGAAAGACCCGCTGCGGCCCTCACCGTCTGCGCAAACACCCGCTCCCCGCCCCAGTCGATGTTTTGGAATAATGTAGCCGAGGGCCTCGACCCCGGAGGCGCGGCCGAGGCCCCCGCCCTACACAACCCGATCAGGTAGTAGCCGCCATCGGAAGCTGGACCGATCACACACTCCGCCGTTTCCAAAATATGAAAAGCGGCCTCCATATTCTTCCAATCATTGGAAGGGCAGTCGGAGCCGATGATCACCACGCATTCGACCTCATTCGCAAAATGACCCGCAAAGGCTCGCTCCATTCGCTCGCCCAAAT
>JAUVCG010000130.1 GCA_030595785.1 Kiritimatiellales bacterium
AGCCGACTCACGTTGTAATGAGCGCAGATCGGTTCGACTCTTTCTTTTATTTCCTGCAAGTCCATGGGAGGAAGCTAGTAGGAAACCGTGCCGTTGGCAATTCTAAATCCAAGTCGTGCGAGGTCGATACTGAAGTGCCCGAAAACGAAGAAAGCCGACCGACGTAGACGAGTGGTGATCTGTCGTTCCTCCAGAATGGCTTCGCGCCAGCCTCGTTACAGGATAAACACAAGACACTTCTATCCCTTGCAAGTTGGCCATATCGCACAAGCCCACCCCAATGCGGCAAGATGCCGCATCTACATTCTAGGCATTAACGAGGTGGCCGAGTTCAAAGCCGGCGTCTTCAATCATCTGCTTATCGGCCTCAAAGTCCTGCCCGCCGGTGGTGAGATAGCCATTGGTAAACATGGAGTTGGCCGGATAGAGCGAAAGCGGCTGAAGGTTGCGCAGGCAGGTTTCGCGGCCACCGGCTATGCGTACTTCGGCATAGGTCAGCACGAAGCGGAACATGGCGAGCGTGCGCAGGCAGTCGTTGGGGGAAACCCGTTCGCGGCCTTCCAATCCAGTGCCTTCGCGCGGATCTAGAAAATTGATCGGCGCAGAATCGGTTTTCAGCTCCTTGAGTGACCGTGCCAGATCGACACGATCTTCAAGGCTTTCGCCCATGCCGATGAGGCCGCCGCAGCAGAGATCGAGCCCGACTTTCTTAACGGTCCTGGCCGTTTCAACGCGATCTTCAAATTTGTGGGTCGAGCAGATCGAGGGGTAAAAATTGGCGGAGGTTTCGAGGTTGTGGTTAAAGCGGTCGACTCCTGAATCCTTGAGGCGCTGCGCCTTATCTTCAGTAAGGAATCCCATGGAGGCGCAGAGCTCGAGCTGAGGATATTCCATCTTAATGCGGGATGCTGCCTCGGTGATGGTTTTCATTTCGCTTTCGGACGGGGCGCGCGAGCTGGTCACCACGCAATAGCGCAGTGCCTGCATATCGATGGCGTCCTGTGCGCTGGCCACAATTTCATCGGCCGACTGCATGTCATATTCCTCGACATCGGCCGTGGAGCTTTTCGACTGGCTGCAGAACGAGCAATCTTCGGGACAAGCCCCGCTCTTGGCATTCTTCAGTACGTGCAGACTGACCTTCTTACCAAAAAAGTTTTTTCGGATGAGATACGCCGCCTGCAGCACGTCGAGCAGTTCGTCGTCGGGCGAATTCAATACGGCCAGCGCCTCATCGCGTGAAATCGGCTCACCGCCATCCAAAATCCTGTTTGCCAATGCCTTCCAATCCATAAAACTTCTCCCAAATTCAAAACAAGCGGCGGATGCTATCGCCTGCCCCGAGGGATGTAAACAATGATGGGGTCTAAATTACAGGCTCATCGCTATCTACCAGTGTACAGTGGATGGATGGATCATCCGAATCCATCTTGCGAAAGGTCGGGTATTCATCCAAAATGCCGCCCATGTGTGAAAACTGGATACAACCGATACTCGACGAGGCCCAATCCAGGGGATTGGAACGGAACGCCCATGCCTATCCCGAGGTGGGCGGAAAGATAAAGATTGACGGACGGGACGTACTCAACTTTTCGAGCAACGACTATCTCGACCTCGCCCACCACCGACATGTCATCGATCGCTCCCGAGAGGCGCTGGACAAGTATGGTATCGGCTCGACGGCCTCGCGTCTCGTAACCGGCACCCTGCCAATACACGAGGAGTTGGAAGAACGCCTGGCTAAGGAAAAAGGATATGAAGCCGCGCTCGTCTTTGGTTCCGGTTATTTGGCCAACGCCGGCACCATTCCTGTACTTGCCGATCGTAATGATCTCATCTTTGCCGACAAGCTCGTCCATGCCAGCATGATCGACGCCTGCAAACTCAGCGGCGCCAAGCTCATCCGCTTTGCCCACAACGATGTCCAGGATCTGGAAAAACGGCTTGAACAATATTCAACAAACACCGGGCGTAGCCTCGTCATCACGGAATCCGTCTTCAGCATGGATGGCGACATTGCCCCCTTGGCGGAGATCGCCGTGTTGGCCGAAAAGCACGGCGCGATGCTAATGGTCGATGAAGCGCACGCCTCCGGCACCTTCGGCCCCAACGGCGCAGGGCTGATCCGCGAACACGGACTTGAAGGCTCGGTCACGGTTTCCATGGGAACACTGAGCAAGGCCCTTGCGGGCTACGGCGGCTTCGTCGCCTGCTCTTCACTCCTGCGCAAGCTGCTGGTCAGCTCCTCCCGCGCCTTCATCTACACCACCGCCCCGCCGCCCGCCGTTATCGGCGGCGCACTCGGAGCCATGGACGTGCTAGAAGCCTCGCCAAGACTCGGAAACATCCTGCAGGCCAATGCCGACTATTTTCGCTCGCTGCTACACGAAGGCGGACTCGACACCCTGCAAAGCCAAAGCCAGATCATCCCCATCGTAATCGGCGATAACGAAAAGGCCGTTGCCACATCAAAGCTGTTGAGGGAACAAGGCATCATCGCCGCCGCAATCCGCCCGCCCACGGTTCCCTCCGGTTCCGCCCGTCTGCGCCTGTCCATCACCCTCGCCCACCACGTCGACGACCTCGAATGCGCCGCCAAGGCGATTGTTGATGCAGTGAAAATGTAGACGCGTGCTTCCAGCCGCGTTGCATGGGATTCTTTTTCATGGCAGGCAAGACAACCAGACGTGTGCCGTTTGTCAACAGAACAAAACCGGAAGACCTCGCCCATCAACACTTCTTTTCAACGCAAAGGCGCGGAGACCGGAAAGTTTCGCAAAGGAACCAGATGCTTGTTGTCGTCGCTTTGCGACCCTTTGCGTTCTTGGCATCTTTGCGTTTAATTTGCGCCGCCAAGGTGATTGAGCGCGATTAGCAATCAATTTGGGCGGCACAGGCGTATCGCCGCCATCTTGGCGGCTAGAGCAATCAGGGTGGGTGCTATATCAACTGCGCTTTTCGATCTGCTTGATGAGGTCGTAGAAGATAAAGTGGTGGAACGGCAGGAAGATATACCAGTAGACTCGACCCCAAAGTCCTTTCGACTGGTAGTACGCCGTGACCGTCAGGCGATGTTGTAGTTCGCCTTCGGGATCCACTCTGAACTCCAGCCACGCGCGCCCCGGAACTTTCATCTCGGCGCGCAGCCGAAGAAGCTGGTTTTTCTCGATGGCCTCAACGCGCCAGAAGTCGATGACATCATTCACACGCAACGTCTTTGCGCTGCGCCGCCCGCGCGCGGTCCCCACCCCCATCAGGAGTCGGTCGAGCGCGCCCCGGATGCGCCAAAGGAAGTTGCTGTTGAACCACCCCTCGCGGCCGCCTACCGCGAGAAATGATTGGAACAGCGCTGCGGCCGTCTTGCCCGACAGCAACGAATAGGAACTTGAATAGTTCGGTGCGGCCGAAAGTTCATGCAGCTTGATGGCCAGTTCATGATCCAGTGGATAGTTGTCCGACCAGCGCGACCGAACGGCATCCTGCTCTTCCCGTGAAATAGCCAACAGCAATGCCTCTTTGCAGGAGATCCGTCGAAAGGGAACCAGTTCGAGAATGTCGTTTTCCTGGCACACTACGTCATGGGTTACACTCTCCATCAGGCACCAGGTGATGGCAGCCGGGACGGGGGTCAGGAGGCTGGTGATGTAGGAAAAAAACTTAATATTCGAAACCGGCGACCGGATGAAGATTCGTTTTTTCCCAAGCACCTCGGCATGGGTCTTGATGATCTCTTCATAGGTCAGGATGTCAGAGCCGCCGATATCAAATGTCCGGCCGGCGGTCTCCGGAAGCTCCAATACACCGATGAGCGACTTGGTGACGTCGCGCAATCCGATCGGCTGGCATTTGGTCTTCGCCCAGACCGGCACCAGAAACACCGGCAGCTTGCGAACCAGGTGATTGATCATCTCGTATGACGCGCTTCCTGAACCAATGATGATAGCGGCGCGAAGAATGGTCGTTGGTACAGATCCCTGCGAAAGCTCGGCCGCCACTTGAGACCGGCTTTCCAGATGTTCCGACAGCATGGTGCCCGCATCACCGAGCCCGCCGAGATAGATTATACGCGCCACGCCCTGCCGCTCGGTAGCCCGGCGGAAATTTGCCGCGGCCTGGATGTCGGCGTTTTTGAACTGATCAAGACCATAGAGCATAGAATGGATCAGGTAAAAGACGGTGTGGATGCCCTCCAAGGCCCGTGAAACCGGCTCTGACTCCAGCGCATCGGCCACCACCACCTCGGCCTCCGGCCAGCGCTCCACGTGTTCGGGCGACGGAGCACGCACCATCACTCGCACCTTGTAGCCCCGGCCGATAAGCTCCGGAACAAGCCGCCCGCCAATATAGCCCGTTGCCCCGGCAACCAGAATGGTCCCCATGTCCGGCCGCGGCATCGTCGGCAGTTCGGCACACAGCAGCTCGTCTTCCAAATTCATAAAATCTTACTCAATCCGTTTGTACGCCAGTGTATGGTTATTCTGAAAAACAGCAAGTCCACGATGTCCTGTCATTCATCAGTTATCCGTATTTTTCTTTGAAAAATAATGTTTCGCGGCAAGAGGCTCTATAGTTAAACCTTTCGGTGCGGTGCGTTTTATTCTATAAGTCGCTCCCCATGATTCTCTCGAAACTCACCCGATATAACCTCCTGGCTATTTTCGCATGCCTTCTTTGGTCATCGTCATTTGTCACCGTCAAGCATGCTCAGGAATACCAGACACCGCTAAATCTGGCCGGGCTTCGGTTCATACTCGC
>JAUVCG010000075.1 GCA_030595785.1 Kiritimatiellales bacterium
GGCTACGAAATCTGGGATGTCGACAAGCCCGCCGCCGTCACGGTCGTGAAGGAAGCCAACGAGCTGCGCATGCCGTCGCTCAAGAAAAAGATGGCCGCCAAAAAGGCCGAGATCCCCTGCTGGGGTTTCGACGAACTCAACCCGGTCGAGGAAAACATTGGCCTGGCCGGTTCGCCCACCAAGGTGAGCAAGATCTTTGCGCCGCCGGTCAAGCTGAACAAGGAACTCCTCTCCGGCGAGCCACCCGAAATGATTGCCGAACTGATCCACAAGCTGAAGGAGCAACACGTACTATGAGCACGACAAAGGAACTTTGGGTATATGCGGAGCAGCGCGAAGGCAAGCTGGCCGGTGTGGTGCAGGAACTCCTCAGCGAAGGGCAGATCCTGGCTGATAAAGCGGGCTACACCCTCGCGGCCGTCCTGCCATCTGCCAACGGCGCGGAACTCTGCCAGGAACTGTACAACTTCGGTGCAAAGAAAGTCTACACCATCGACGATCCGAAACTGGCCGACTACCAGAACGACTACTATTCCCGTGCCGTCGCCCAGCTGATCAGCGAGAAGAAGCCGGAAATTGTGCTCTACGGCGCAACCACCATTGGCCGCAGCCTCGCGCCGACCGTCGCCGTGATGGTCAATGCCGGCCTCACCGCCGACTGCACCGAGCTGGATTTCGATGTCGAGGCCGGGAACCTGTTGCAGACCCGTCCGGCATTTGGCGGCAACATCATGGCCACCATCATCTGCCCCGACCACCGTCCGCAGATGGCCACCGTCCGCTCCAACGTCTTCAAGAAAACCAAGCTTTCCGATAGCGAAGCGGGCGAGCAGATCGAATATCCGGTCGACCTCTCCGGCGTTCCGGAGCGCATGCGCCGCCTTGAATCGGTGCATGAAGCCGACACCAACAGCATCGACCTCAACGCCGCGCAGTTCATCGTTTC
This sequence comes from Kiritimatiellales bacterium, assembly GCA_030595785.1. Lineage (GTDB taxonomy): Bacteria > Verrucomicrobiota > Kiritimatiellia > Kiritimatiellales > Pontiellaceae > Pontiella. Next base: position 947 of record JAUVCG010000075.1, read on the forward strand.
CGGTGGGCGCGGGGTCGGGAAGCCCGAAAACTTTAAGATCATCTACGACCTCGCCGCCGAACTCGGCGCCGCCGTCGGCGCATCGCGCGCCACGGTTGACGCCGGCTGGATCTCGCACCACCACCAAGTGGGGCAAACCGGCAAGACTGTCTGCCCGGTCATCTATGTGGCCTGCGGCATCTCGGGTGCGATCCAGCATCTGGCCGGCATGCAGAGTTCCGATATGATCATTGCGATCAACAAGGATCCCGACGCGCCGATCTTCGATATCGCCGACTTCGGCCTTATCGGCGACCTGCACGAACTCGTGCCGGAATTCAAAAAGCAAATCGCGGCCGCCAAAGCGTAGGGAATAATAATGTCGATTTTAGAATTTTGATTTTTGATTTACGGGTCTGCGACAGCTTTCTTTGAGAAAAGGCCAACGCCGCCTGAGTTCGACAAATCAAAATTCAGCAATCAGCAATCAAAAATGGGTTAAGCAACCAAGGAGAAGCACATGGGAAAAATCGACTGGGGAATCACCGAAGAGCAGCAGGAAATCGTCGACCTGATTGACGATTTCGGCAGGGAACGCATCGTTCCGGTACGTGCGGAATTCGACGAAAAGGGAATCGTCCCGGCGGATCTGCTGAAAGAGCTGGCACAAATGGATCTGATGGGCCTCTACATCCCCGAGGAATACGGCGGATTCGGCGCAGACCACATGGGCTACACCTTGGCGATTGAAACGATGTCCAAATACTGCATCGGCATATCCGTCTCTTTCGCGGCCAACGCCCTTGGCGCCGACCCGATCATCCTCGGTGGCTCCGACGAGCAGAAAAAGAAATTCCTCTCCCCGCTGGCTTCCGGCGAAAAATGGGCGGCCTTCGGCCTCACCGAAGCGAATGCCGGCTCCGACGCAGGCGGCATTGCCACCACCGCCGTCAAGAAGGGCGACAAGTATGTCCTCAACGGCACCAAGCAGTGGATTACCAACGGCGGGGAAGCCGACATCTACACGATCTTTGCGATCACCAACAAAGCCAAGGGCGCCCGCGGCGTTTCCTGCTTCATTGTTGAAAAGGACACCCCCGGATTCAGCTTCGGCAAGAAGGAAGACAAGCTTGGCATCCGTGCTTCATGCACCCGCGAGCTGATCTTCGAGGACTGCGAAGTTCCCGCCGAAAACATTATCGGCCGTGAAGGCATGGGCTTCCTGCTCGCCATGAAAACGTTCGACGTTTCCCGTCCGGGCATCGCTGCACAGGGCGTTGGTCTGGCCCAGGGTGCACTCGACGAAGCCGTCAAGTATGCCAAGGTGCGCAAGCAGTTCGGTAAGCCGATCATTGCCAACCAGGGCCTGCTCTGGATGCTGGCGGAAATGTCCACCAAGGTGGAAACCGCGCGCGCCATCACCTACGCCGCCTGCCGCACCCTCGACGCCGGCGTGAAGGATGTCTCCAAGGTTTCCGCGATGTGCAAATACTATGCGGGCGACGTGGCCATGTCCGTCACCACCGATGCCGTACAGGTGCTCGGCGGCTACGGGTTCATGAAGGAATATCCGGTCGAAAAAATGATGCGCGATGCCAAGATCCTCCAGATCTATGAAGGCACCAACCAGATCCAGCGCGACATCGTGGGCAACTCCCTCGTCAAGGAATACGCTTCGATCTAGCAAATGAGGGATGCCGTCCTCGGCGTTCAGGGGCAACGGAGACGTTGCCCCTCCAGCAAACCCCGCCATAAACCGGCGGGGTTTTTCTATTCATGGCCAAGTATGATCAGTCCCCGAAACCAGCGTCTGCAGACCCGTCCAGATTCAAACGGGTGGTATCGGCAGGGTAAAAAGATAGGATCGGCACCTAGCCCTAAAAAAGGTGCCTTAGGAAAAGGAAAAAGCCTACGTCGGGAGTGGCGTCAGTGATCAACTGTTCCGATATGCCGAAGTCGAGAAGCACCTCGCCCGGAAAATGCAGGGTTCCACCGGCCAGCAGCTGCATGGACGAACCCAACTGCGCAAGGTCGCTATCATAAAACGCGGAATGTATATCCATCTGCAGCTTGAGTTCAAGCCAGTCCAGGGCCAGCCAATCCAGGGATACGCCGCCATACCCTGCGAAATGACGTTGCTTATGACGAAGCACCTCCGTGTTTCCCATATAGATTGCGCCAGCATAGGTTGAAAGCACTGTATTGATACCGCTCAGCATCTCGTAATCGCTGTATGCCAAGCCCATTGATACATCCGTACCACCGCTTCCAAGGAGATCTTCCGCATTTCCAGTGGGTAGCTTCAGCATCGACCGAAGCGCAAGGTGGCGCCCGGACTGAATCGACTTAGAAAACAGCGGAATCGCAGCCGTAAAGCGTACGTCTCCCAGACCGCTTTTTCTTGAAGAGACACCGTTTTCATCCAGTTGATAGTCAATTTGATTCTTTTCAAATTGCTCTTGCCGATCATTGGGAAAGCCCATCAGGTCATGATAGTTGCGAATAATGGAATCCAGATAACCCCCGCTATGATCAATAAACGGGACATCGAGACCGAGTTCCAGTTTTTCGGATACTCCATAGCGAAATCTAAAATCGTATTGCGCCGTTTCACCATCCCATATGATGGATTCTCCATTGGCATCGCTCTGAATGGCATTATTGGAAACTTGATACAAGAATCCGGCATCGAGTTTCCCCTTAGGCGTTATGGTACCGGGTTCGGCTTTCGGCAGGCCGAATATTTGTACAAAGGGGTTTTGGTTGGCGACATAGAAAGGCGAGGCTTGCTCTGCATAAGCCGAGGATCCCGCACCTATCAGGATGATTCGGAATACTAGTTTTCGCAAACTGACAGCCAATTTTACCATCCATCACAGTTATCAGAAAAGGATCAGTTCGTCTAGACTCAATGACAGGAGAGGAGAGGAGAGGAAGACATGACCCTATTTAAACCCGCGTTAAAACGATAATTTACAGCCGCATTATTATATCATGCGCATATGCGCATAATGTCATATTGATGGATACGCTTTCCTTATCCGCAGGTAATGCATACTTGGCTGAGGTAAAACCTATGACTCCAGTTCGGCGCCCTGCCCGGCGGGGCACTGACGGATATCCTCGGAGATGCGCATGGAGCAGTAGCGCTCGCCGCACATAGAGCAATAGTGTTGATCGGTCCGTCCATGCTCCTCCGGTGGAAGTGAGGCGAGGCGGTATTCGCGGGCGCGCTGTGGATCGAACGAAATATTGTACTGGTCTTCCCAGCGAAATTCGCCGCGCGCCTTGCGCATCGCTTCATCGCGATCCATGGCGCCAGCCACCCCTTTCGCAAGGTCGGCCGCATGGGCAGCGATCTTGTGGACGATGACGCCTTCCTTCACGTCGTCGCGATTCGGCAATCCAAGATGCTCCTTGGGCGTGACATAACAGAGCATGGAGGTTCCGTACCAGCCGATCACCGCGCCGCCAATGGCTGAGTTGATATGGTCGTAGCCCGCTGCGCAGTCGGTGACCAGCGGCCCGAGAGTGTAGAACGGGGCTTCAAAACAGTCCTGTAGCTGCAGATCCATGTTGACCTTGATCTTGTCGAGCGGCACATGGCCGGGCCCTTCGATCATCACCTGGCAGCCGTGTTCCCAGGCAATCTTCGTCAGTTCTCCGAGCGTCTTCAGTTCGCTGAGCTGTGCCTCGTCGTTAGCATCGGCGATGCAACCGGGGCGCATGCCGTCACCCAGCGAAAAGGTAATGTCGTAGGCACGCATGATTTCGCAGATTTCGGGAAAACGGGTATAGAGAAAGTTTTCCTGATTGTTGTCGATCATCCACTTGGCCATGATCGATCCGCCACGGCTGACGATCCCAAGTTTGCGCGCCTTGACGGCAGGAATATCCTTGCGCAGCACACCGGCGTGAATAGTGAAATAATCGATCCCCTGCTCCGCCTGTTCGATGAGCGTATCGCGGTACAGCTCCCAACTGAGGCCGTCTGCATCGTCGTCGATTTTTTTGAGAGCCTGATAGAGAGGAACGGTGCCGATGGGCGTCGGCGAGTTGCGGACAATCCATTCGCGCGTGTCGTGGATGTCTGTTCCTGTGGAAAGATCCATCACGGTATCTGCGCCCCACTGGACGGCCCACTGCATTTTATCAACTTCCTCTTCGATCGAAGAACCGAGTGCGGAGTTGCCGATATTGGCGTTAATCTTGGTGCGGAATTTCCGGCCGATGATCATCGGCTCGGCTTCGGGGTGGTTGATATTGAGCGGGATAACAGCGCGGCCGGCTGCGATTTCGTCACGCACGAATTCAAGAGCGACCTTTTCGCGGATAGCCACAAACTCCATTTCGGGCGTGATGATTCCCTGCCTCGCATACGTCAGCTGGGTCACGGATTTCTCATCCTTGGCGCGCAGTGGCTTTCTTTGCAACCCGTGGTAGGCCTTATCGGGATTGGAGAGAATGTCGACGCCCGAGGCATGTTCCTCCACGTCGTTGCGTTCGGCGATCCATGCGCTGCGAATCGCGGGCAATCCCTTTTCAAGATCTATCTCATGATCCGGATCGGTCATCGGGCCGCAGGTATCGTAGATCATGAGGGGCGGGTTTTCCTCGATGGAGCCATCTGCATTGCGGGTATCATCCAAACGGATTTCGCGCACCGGGACACGGATATCCGATCGGCTTCCGGTAACATAGACCTTGCGTGAGTTGGGGTAGTGCGTTCCGTAGTCGTCGTATGCGTGTTTTTCGTGGGTCATGTTCTTCTCCGTATTGCGTATTGCGTATTGCGTATTGCCATGCAGACCAGTTCCCCGTTCAAGCAATACGTAGTACGAAATACGCAGTATATTCTATTTTCCCATAGTTCGTAAAAAATCGGAAAATACGGAGGCAGAAAGGCAGGAACGCTTCCCTACGTCGGCATTATCCGAACAGGTTCGAAGGGTTTGTCTCAGTCCTCGGCACCGGCCGTAGACACCCCTAGCGGCAAATCGCGAGTCAATCTACGCCCATCGGCATGCGAGTCAATTATATTCTATTCCCCGGCGATGTAACGGGCGATATCCTCCAGCCGGATGAAGCCGACCGGATGCTTCCTGGCGTCGAGGATCACTGCACTGTGGCGGGGGTTTCGGCGCAGGCGGTAGAAGGCCGATTTAAGGTTTCGGTTTTCCTGTATTTCAGTCACCTCGTCGGCATACGGACCGAGGGCCTCGTCATTTTCCAGCCTTCGGTTGATGATGGTGAACATGGAGACCATTCCCACAACGGCGTGTTTGTTCACCAGAAGCACATAGGTGGAATTCCGGCGCGGCGCGAGCCGCTTGAAATCAGCCACGGTAGCACTGGACGGGAGGCACGGTATATTCTTCAACGGCACCATCAGTGAGCGCACGGGTACGCTATGCATGGAGGTGGCATTGTCCAGCATGCGGCTCTGGTGGGATGAAATGAGGCCCTCCTTCGCCCCTGCAGAAAAATATTCCTTGAGTCCCTCGGGTGAAAGGCGGTGCAGTTCACGCCCCGGCTCCTCGTCCATGCCGTGGGTCAACAGACTGAAAAGCTGTTTTAGCAGCCAGGTGAACGGATAGAACAGGAACACGAGCAGGCGCATGATTCCCGCGAACCGGTACATGAGAACATCGGCCTTCTTGCGGAAGAGGTTCTTGGGGCCGACCTCGGCAAAGATAAAGAGCGGAAACATCAGTGTAAGCGTGGCGGCCATCTCCGCATTCCACGGAATGAAACCAAGCAAAACCTTTCCCGTTTCAAGGTCGCCGCCGAGATAGAGGCCGGTCACTTCCCGAGAAAGCAGGTAAAGCGCGATGTTGTTTCCGATGAGGACGGTGAATATAAAGATATGCGAGTTGCGCAGCAGTCGCGACAGCACTACGGCCGACGGACGGCGCTCACGTTCGCGGTGCCGCAACCGGATGCGGTTGATCATATAGCTTCCTGTCTCTACGCCGGAGAACAGCGCGGAAAACAGGAAACCCGCCAGAACAGCCACAATGGAGATAAGGTTCATGCCGCGCCCCCTTCCCCATCTGCAGAAAGTTCGAGCAATACGGATTCGATTCTATTTGAGCGCACCTGCTCAACCGTAAAGCTTAGGTTTCGCACCTGGGCAACGTCCCCCGGCTTCGGCATGCGCTTAAGCAGGGAGACCACCATGCCGCTGACCGTATCCAGCGCAAGCGTACGCACCACTTCATCGGGCAGGAAACCGATGAACAGGCTGCGCCATTCGCGGATACCTAGGCTGCCCTGCAGTCGGTACGTGCTTTCACCGAGCTGTTCGACAGGCGGCACCTCCATGGCATCGAATTCACCAACGACCTCTTCGAGCAGATCCTCCATGCAGACGGTTCCTGCCAGACCGCCATATTCATCCACCACGCAAACCATCCGCAATCCTTCGGCCATAAACTCGCGCAGCATCTCATCAGCACGCTTGGTTTCCGGAACGAAACGGGCGGGACGAGCAAAATCACGCAACGGGCGGGTGATTTCGTCGCTCGCGAAGATCTCCTTCACCTCGACCACTCCGACAATGTTGTCTTCTTCTTCCTCGTAGACAGGAATGAGTTCAAGCTCCAGTTCAGCTGCCGCAATCAGTGCCTCATCCGCCGGGGCGTCCGCACGACGGAAGAGCTGCCTGACCCGCGGAACCATCAGTTCCCGCACACGGATACCAGGCAGATTGACGATATCCTCAACGATCGCCTTTTCCTGTTTTCCAAACGTTGGATCGTGCCGTGTGGCATCGATCAGCATCCTCAATTCATCCGCATTGAGCCGGTTGTCATGCTGTTCGTCAGGTTCGAGGCGGCGCACAATGATTTCCAGTATGCGCCGCACCGGCCCCAGAAAATGAAACCAGCCGCGGAGCGGCAAGGAATTAAGGCGTACCACCCGCTCAGGGAAAGAGATCCCCAGCGCTTTGGGAAATATTTCGCCCACAAGGATCACCAGCAGCAGCACCGCCGCTCCAACGACAGCCTCCCACCATTCGCCATAGCGCCGTCCAAAACCAAGTGCCACCACCACGCTCAGGCTGAAGAACAGAATGTTCACCACGAGATTGCCGAATAAGATGGCGACGAGCAATCCGGACGGGTTTTCTGACAGTAACGCCAGTGTTTTCTCGACATTATGCCCCTGCTCTCGCAACCGCTTAACCTGCTCGCGGGTCAACGAAAAGAGCGCGGTTTCGGTCCCCGAAAAAAAGGCCGAAAGCAATAGCAGCAAGCCCATGCTCGACAATGCAACAAAATGATCCGCAAGAATTCCCAAATTTTCTCCTGACCAAAGCCCTTTCTACAGACACCAGCCTATTTATGCGACAGAACGCAGGGTACTACATCGCAAATACCCTGAAAAGAGAAGCCTGCCGCGACTTTTTCCGGTCGGTGGAAACTTTCCGCTTCATAATTTCCGAGGTTCGGATAAAGTGGCTCCCCATGAACGAGTTCACCATACAAACCCGATCGCGCACCGATTTTATCAATATCGACCGGCTTGTGGCCGAAGCGGTACGGGAAGCCGGATTGACGGATGGTGTGGCAACGGTTTTCATCCCGCATACGACAGCGGGCGTAACGATCAACGAAAACGCCGATCCGGATGTGACGGCCGACATGGAGATGGTGCTGGACCGGATGGTGCCGTGGAATGGAGGATACAACCATTCCGAAGGCAACACGGCGGCTCACGTTAAGGCCAGCATGATGGGCTCTTCGGCGCAGGTGGTCGTCTCCGGCGGAACGTTGCAGCTTGGAACGTGGCAAAGCCTGTATTTTTGCGAATTTGATGGACCCCGCACCCGGCAGGTGTGGATTAAAGGAATTTCAACAGAATGAAAAACAAGACACTATTGCTGATAGGCGGCGGCGTTTGCCTGCTCTTTGCGGTTTTTTCCGGTTGCGGCGGAAACCCCGGAGAGAAAGACTACAACAAGGCGATGACCTCCTGGAAGAAGAACGATCTGGTGCGGGCGCAGAGTCAGCTTGAGAAGGCCATACGCAAGTTGTCCGGCAACGAGAAAAAATCCGTGGCCAACAACCAGTTGGGCATCATCCGCTGGAACCTCGGCAAACACGACCAGGCCATCGAAAGCTTTGCCGAATCCTGCCGCCTCGGAGAGGATCTCAGCGGAGCCAACCTGAACCTCGGCATTTCGCTCTATTACGCGGGCCAATCGGAACAGGCCAAATTTGAACTCACTAAGATATTGAGTGAAGATCCAGACAACACGGTTGCCCGGTTCTTTCTGGGGCTGGTCCACATGCAGCTGAAGGACTGGAAAGGGGCCTCGCAGGAAATTACTGAAGAATTACGCACCGACCCGAATAATGCAGCCGGACAGAATGCGCTCGCGCTTGCGGAACTGCACCTGAACCGCAACAGCGATGCTGCCGTGAAGCGGCTGAAACAACTGCTGGCCGCCCATCCCGACTATGCCCCGGCAGCATACAACCTGGCGGTAATTCACGACCAATGGCTCCGCAACCCAGGCGCCGCACTGGGGTGGTACAAGCAGTACCTCCAAAAGGCCGGCGAAAAGGGCGAGCAGGCGGAAGCCGCCAACGAGGCCATAGCCCGATTGGGCAAGATGGGACCGGAAACCCCAAGCTTAACCCCGGAAAAACAAACCAATCCTGCAGAGGCGGCACAATTCATCGCCCAGGGAACAAAGCTGCATGCGGCGAAACAATACCGCGAAGCCGTGACGCAGTATGAAAAAGCGATTAAAGCCGACCCCTCGCAAGTGACGGCGCACTACAATCTGGGACTCTCTCATTACGAGCTTCAGCAATACGGTGAAGCCGTCGAGGCCTTTTCAAATGCGCTCAAGCTCGATCAAGGCTCCGTAAATGCCCGCTACATGCTGGCGCTCTCGTATGCCCGGCAACGAAAATGGAGCGATGCAGAACGCGAAGCCAAGGCCTTGAAAAAGATCGATGTCGCACGCGGGGAGTCCGTGCTGAAATATATTTCCGACGCCCGGAAGCGATGAGGAAACAGTTGCTGGTTGGTAGTTGACTGTTGCTAAGGCTCTTCTGCAGGCCTCTTATACCTATCAACCAACAACCTATCCTACTTCTTCGGCGGGAACTTTTTCAGGATCCTGGCAACCATCTCATTGACGATCCTGGTCATTTTTTCCGGGGAGGAGCCATCGTAGGAAGC
>JAUVCG010000027.1 GCA_030595785.1 Kiritimatiellales bacterium
GATGGATTCCAACGGACCGTCCATATTGGTGTAGAAGGAGGAGAACAGCGTGAAGGCAAGGAACAGAGCGCAAATTCCGGCCATCAGCAGGGTGGTCAGGGGTAGTCGAATTTTGCGTGTCAGCAGTGCGCATATCACAGCGGCGCCAACCATGGCGGCGTAGGCGATGACGGCGGTTTCCTTGGTGGCAAACATAAGACCGGCGGAGAGTCCGGCGACCACCGCCCATATGCGCGATCCGCTGTGCCACGAGTGCCACCCCGCGGCAATCGTAAGCAGGGTAAAAAAGACCAGCAACATTTCCTGAATGTAAAAGCGGCTGTAGTAGGCCATGGCTGGCGAGATGGCGGTGAAGAGCGCGGCGGCGAGCACTGCGATGCAACCAATGCCGCTGCGCAGCAAAGGCGTGCAGAGAATCAGCAGCATGCCGAAAATAACCGGCAGTATGCGATAGGTGGTTTCGCTGGTTTCAGCAAATGATTCCGCGCCGGTCAGCCAGGCGACAGGAAGGGTCAGGTAGTACAGGGTTGGGCCGTGGTGGTCGTCGGAATCATATTCATATGCTCCTGTTTCAAGCAGGGAGCCAAAGCGATAGGCCTGGTTCGCCTCGTCGTGGTGCATCGGCCGATCGGTCAAATGCGGCAGGCGCAATCCCAGCGCTATGCCGATGATGACGAGGAACGCTATGGGCATCCATTTCATAAGGACAAATCCTAATCTCTAATTCCCGATTCCCAAACACTATTCAAACGCCAAAATGACAAAACCCAAAACACCATTTGGCATTTTGGGTTTTGTTTAGGAATTAGGCATTCGGATTTCGGGTTTCCGCTCCGTAGGATCGGCTACTTGCCGAAGACTTCCACTTCGATGTAATGGTTCATGTCGGATCCGGTGCTGCCGCTGGAATAGAGACGCACGTACTGGCCCTTAATGCCTTTGGCATCGACCAGTTTGCCCTTGTTGGTTTCGATATATTCCTTGTCTTTGCCAATACCGAGGCCGGCGGAGTTGTCGTGGTCGCTATTGAAAACGGTCTGAACATTTTCAATAAAGTCAGCGTCGTCGGCCACCTGGATAACCACATCGCGATAGGCGCGCGCCTGTGCGTGGTAGTGCCAGAGGGCGATCGCATAGATGGTTTTTTTATCGCCGAGGTCAATCTGCACCCATTGTACACCGGGGCCGAGTTCAACGTAGGAACCATCTGCGCCATCCTTGTCACCGTCGGTGATATATTCGAGCTCTCCGATCACGGGAAAGTCGTCGGATCCGGTGACTTCCTTTTCGGCCGCGAGATTTTCGACACCCGCAGGAACCATGATTTCCGGAATAACGGTTTTACGCTCCAGATTCGGGGTTTTAATGCTCTTCGGCGTGCCGGCAAACAACGGCTTCGGTAGCTCCAATTCAAGCTTAACCATTTCCTCCGCAACTGCAGAGCCTGCGAATACAGCCGCCAGTGCGGCAATCGATACTATCTTCAACTGTGTTTTCATCTTCTGTACCTCCTGAGCCTCATGCAAAACCAGAGGTTTAGTATGTTCCTCTCCTGTTAAAAGCGGATAACTATACCCATTTCTGTTCAGGTGTCTTGTATATAAAACGCTGTGACTTGTACACTTCAGACACCGATTTTTTTTAATGATTCATCCTGTTTCACCACAAAGGCAACGGTGCCCGGATGGGCTGCGCACAATTGCTCGATCTTTTCCTGTTCCATCATCATAAACGCTGTAGAGAGCGCATCCGATGCCGCTGCGGACGAATGGATCGCCCATGCAGCCAAATGCCGGCTCGCCGACTTCCGGGTGACCGGGTTGAAAATATGGTCACCTTTCACCTCGGTGCCGGAACCACTCAGAGCCTGATCTTTCAGCGTCACAGAGCTGAGGCCCACCTTTTCGCCCCACGGACCGCCGACTCCAAGAGTCCACTCTTTTCCCAGTGCAAGTACGGTGCTTGTTCCCCCATTAATGACCGCTTCGGTCACATCCCAGTCCGCCAGCACTTCGGCGGCCTTGTCGATGGCATAGCCCTTGCCAATGCCGCCGAGATCCAGCTCGCCCTTGCCTTCTTTTTTCCAGCCAACCGAAAATGCTTCCCGGTCAATGTCGAGCCACTGGAACCCTGTACCGACTGTGGGATCAAAAAGGCCGGCGGACACATCGTGCGCCCAAACCGCTCTTTCAAGACATTCCAGTGTTTCTATGCCCACGCGCGCCGACTCGCCGGCGGCGAGCAGGTTGATCTGCCCGATATCACTGCCGGCGTCATACTTGTTAAGCAATTTTTCGATATGGTCAAATTCGCGAAACACCGCCGCCGAGGCCTGTCGGGCATATTCGTGTTTCTGCCCGGCGACGATCACCTCGAACTGCGTCGTCATGGCCTCGTGGGTAAAGCTGTGGGCCGTTGGATTCATCTCAAATTTACTTAATCAAAACAGACAAACTAACACGAATAGACTCTAACCAATTATATTGAAACCGCAAAGGAATACATAGAACGCAAGAGAGAAGCCAAGCCCCCTGAAGAAGATTCTTTTTGCTCTATGCGTCTTGCGGTTAATCACTCTCCGCACTTCGGATTAAAGTTCGCGAACCCAGATGTTGCGAAAGCGAATCGGGTTGTTGTGATCCTGAAGGGAGATCGGCAGTTTTTCCGGATGCGGGGTGTATGTACCTACTTTCTTGTGGCTTGTGGGCCCAAGATATTCCGTATGGTTTTGCACCAGAACTCCGTTGTGGATCACCGTCACAGAGGCCGGAGAGACCAGTTGGTCACCCTCGAAGCGAGGGGCATTGAAAATAATGTCATAGGTCTGCCACTCACCGGGCTTGCGGCACGCGTTGGCCAGGGCCGGGGTCTGTCCGTAAATCCCCGCTGTCATACCGTCCGCGTAGGAGATGTTTTCATAGCAATCCAGAATCTGCACTTCGTAGCGACCCATGATATAGATTCCGCTGTTTCCACGACCCTGACTCTCCCCTTTAGGTGGGTTCGGGGATGCCCACTCAACATGCAACTGCATGTCGCCAAAGGCCCTCCTGCTGATCAATCCACCCGTTGAGTTAATTTCCATGAAGCCGTCTTCAACCTTCCATAGCGCTTTGCCTTCAGGGTTGTACTGCTTCTTTTTATTGGTACTTACGCTCCCAACCCATTCGTCAAGGGTGGTTCCGTCGAACAGCACAATCGCATCAGAAGGGGCATCGGCGGCTGTTGCACCGGGCGTTACAACCACCGGAACCGGCCGTTCCAGATCGTGGACGCGCCACCCGCTGGGCAGCATGGGAGTGAGTTTCTTGTCTTCAGCAGCGTAGCTGCTTACGGCGATGACTAGGCCGATCATCATTATCATAGGCTTCATGTGATACTCCCTCATTTCCAGTTCTCGGTGAACCATTCAATACATTGTTTAATGGGTGGTGCAGGTGCTTCAGGGCTGGCTTCATATTCAATGATGAACGGTCCGTCATACCCCTGCCGGTCTAGCTCCGCGAGGGCGGCCGGCAGATCGCACACGCCGGTGCCGAAGGGGACGCATGGATTATTATCCGGATTGTCAAATGCCTTCATGTCCTTCAAATGGACGGATTTGAGATGCCCCTCCAGCAGTTTGTATCCATCAACGGACGTGATCCCTGAACGCGCCCAGTGTCCGTTGTCCGGTGCGGCGTACAGCCCGGGTCGATCCTTTACGGCATCCAGTACGACCTGCGGATCCCAGTAGCGGTTGTTCGGTTTGGCGTGGTTGTGAATACCCACCGGAATACCATATTCCGCCGTCAGCCTAACGAGCAGGTCGTAGTGGTCCGGATTGGGCTCGGAATTGATCATCTTGATATCCATGGCCTTGGAAAATTCGAAGAGCTGGCGCCATTCGGCCTCATTTTTCCCGCCGACCACGCCGTAGGAAATCATCGTGATCCCGGCCGCATCAAGCTTGGCCTTGAATGCCTCGCGCGTGGTATCGTCCATGCTGAAATGCGTATTGCCCTCAACGCCGCCACCAATGGTCTGCCCGGGATAGGCTTCCAGATATTTCACATTCATGGCGGACAGCTGGTCCAGCATTTCACACACTGTAAACTTGCGGAACGACCACGCCTGCACACCCAGTTTATTATCCTTTGCGACAACGCCCCCAGCCAGCATCGCGCCCAGCGAGATGCTCATGATTAGTTTTTTCATCCTATGGTCCTTTTTTTTGAGACGATAGGCAGCCCATGCCCGCCGCGATGATACTCAGTATCGCCGCAACGCGATGAACAACAATGGCCACATGCTGACCCTGTGTTCCCAGAACCGGGAACATTGCAATCAGAATACTCAGGATCAGAATAATACCGCAAACGAGCAGCATCCAGAACCAAATGTTTCCGCCGCTCTTTGCGCGTAGCAAAGCCCAGACCGTCAGCGCGATCGCGTAGAGCGCGCCAAGACCGACATGGCTCAACAACGGGAATCCATTCAGTGGATAGCTGACGGGCCAGCCAAACCCGAAGCCGGTGATGGACAGCAGCGTCATTGCCCCGATCAGGACGATCAGAACCGGCCTAACCGGAAGGTTCTTTTCGTCCATCCGGCTAACCAGCTTGTAGATTGCCGGAAGGCCAATTGCCAGCGCAATGAGGCTGAGCAAAAGGGCGATCACACCCAGCGTGGACTTGAATGCCTCACGCACCTTAAAGGTCAGGCCGAACAACGTGTTGAAGTTGCTTTCCACGTCCTGGAACTCGTGCATGGGAACCACCGCCGCGCGGTCGGTCATGAGCGGGCCGGTTGCCGTCACATGACCAAACAGGAAACTCGAATCGGATGCATGGCACTCCTCGCAGGTTTTAGCTCCGAGTGATTGCGCGGTGCCGCGCACATCGTGACCGATGGCCCATGAAACCGGATCGGCCGCTTCGTGGTCTTCGTCAACAAGCTCGCCGTTTTCGGAGAGCGTAAATTTCCGGCCATTTGAAATATAGCAGGTGGTGTTGCCAAGCTTTTGAAGCATCACAACGAGCTGCTCTTCGTTGAATGTCAGCGGGGAATCCACGGTATCGATCACGGCGCGTTCCAGGAATTCGCTGATCAGTGGTTGGCCGGCCTTGGTGTACCACCCTGTTGCCCGTGTGGTGTTGGTGCCGACAAGATAGCCATCGGCATCTTTCGAGAATACTTTGCCTTTGGTGGACACAACCAGTTCGAGTGGGTTGAACGCATCCATGATGGCGACAATGGCACCTTCGGCGTCGTAGTCGACTTCCTCGGCATTAACGTCGAAGTCGGGAATAGTGGAAACAATATTGCTTCCGGTTACCCACAAGAACGCATCCTGTGTGACCATGCTGCCGGCGCGGTCAAGGCCACCGTCGACATTGCGTCGATAGAGCCTTCCATCGGCGGCGTACAGCGGCTCGCCCGGTGCATTTTCGGCATCCGCCAGCTTGGCGAGGACGTCGCCAACCTGCTGTTCGACATCGAGTACGCCGACGGCGGCGGTTCCTACCAGATCTTCATCCAGCGGAATGCCGTCGGAGTATGCCCAGAACGCCGGCCACATCATACGGCGGGGTTCAATTTTACCGTCTTCGTTGCGAACATAGACCGGCTCGACAATAAACGGAGATTCGGTGAACCACTGTGCACGGCCATAGATACCGAGCCTGTTGGCGCGCGAGGTACGAACCAACTGAGGTTCCTCCGCCGGGACGGGACCGGAGTGGCAGGCCGTGCAGGTGAGCTCCTCGAAGTGGACCGGAGGAATACCCTTATGGTGAGCAATCGGGGCACCGGCCTGACCGGCAACCATTCCCTCTTCGGTATGGCAGGCCGCACAGCTCATCGTTTCGGTAGTGCCACGCAGAATGTGGTGGTCTTCACCGTTGCGATGACAGTCGACACATGAAAGGCCGGCCGCAGCGTGGACATCACCAGGCACATCCATGCGCTGAGCACCGACCGGATGTGAAGAGTGGCACTGCAGGCAGTTCCTGTCCATCGGCTTACCGATATCGAACCACATCTGATGCTTGGAATCAAATTGCGCGGTGTCGTAGTCGACGGATGGCGGAACGGCATAGGTATGGTCGTCTGGATTAGCGCCGACATAGACATTCCACCAGTCGGGCATACGCGAGGCCATGCCGCCGACTTCGCCGATACCGGAAGCGGCCGTGGCCGCCCATCGGAAGTTTTCGCGGCCGATCTGCCTGGCCCATTCGGTCATGTCCTGACGATGCGAGTTGTTATGGCAGGCCATACAGTTCATTTCCAGGCCGCCGGAAATTTCCCAGCGCGCCTCAGGATCGACCAGTTTGTCCTCCGGGTCGCTGATGCCGCCGCCGGGCAGGTGGCTGCCGAAACGCTTGGTGAATTCCCATGAGGAAAGGTTCATCCGCCCAGCCGGGATCTGGGTTCCAGTCGATTCGTTGACCACGATCCACGGCTCGGTTGGCCGTCCTTCACCGCTCCCCTTAAAGTGCGTGCCGCCATGAATTTCTTCATAGTCGTGGCATGCCCCGCAGGTCAGCCTTGCCGAAAACGGCATGTTTCCGGGGACGGTTGAAACAATTTTATGTCCATCCTCAGCATTCAACGGGATCCGGTGAACGGGCAGCGTACGCGAGCCGTCGAAGTGGGATGCGTGGCTTCCAAGCACCATGCCCATCAAGAGCGTTGCGCCCAGCCATTTCCGATTTCCGATTGATGATTTCCGATTGATTACACGCGATACGACACACCGATTCATTCGGCAATCGGCAATCGGCAATCGGCACTTAAAAAAAACTCTGGTTTTTTTCATGCGTGGAAATCCGATTCTTTGAACTCAATACGCTGGCCGGATGCAACGGCGCGGTTTACGGCCAAAACGGCAACCGCCGTTTCGTAGCCCTTTTCGCCGGGACAATTAAGCGGGGTGCCGTAGCGAATGGCATTGAAGAAGTTTTCAAGGTGAGGTTGGTGGGCCGGTTTGGTCAGGTCGATCGGAAGCGGCCAGGCGCCGGCGGCAGCGGTAACACGAACGTCGACCGCCACGTTCTTCGTAGTGCTCTTTTTGATCGGAGCCGCAACGGACTTGATCAGGCCTTTCTCAACCATAGGCTGCCAGTCGGGCGCGTGCGCTTCGCGCAGGGCAGAGTTGCCTCGCTGGGGAACCTCGGCAATTTCGATGGTGCCGAATTCGCCGCGGAAGGCTTCGGAGAATCCCCGGTGCCCGGTGGTGGTGAGCGTTTCGTAAAACGCACGTGCGTCGCCGTGATCCGTTTCGTATTCGTAGATACACATGACGTTGTCATACCACTCGCGGTGCTTGTAGAAATCGGTTCCGCCGGAGGCAATGACCGATTTCGGGTTGGTTTCCCAAACCCATTCGAAGAGGTCGATCTGGTGCGAACCGAGGTCGACAATCGGGCCGCCGCCATATTTTTTATACCAGCGCCAATTGCGGAATTCAGTCATGGAGTTGTAGCCATAT
Organism: Kiritimatiellales bacterium; assembly: GCA_030595785.1. Lineage (GTDB taxonomy): Bacteria > Verrucomicrobiota > Kiritimatiellia > Kiritimatiellales > Pontiellaceae > Pontiella. The sequence goes on from JAUVCG010000027.1 coordinate 7,475, forward strand.
TTATCGAGCGTGGCGGCGTCCATTTCATATTTCGCGGGCCAGCCTATGTCATCGGCCTTGGCGCGGTTCCATTGCGCAGTGGCATGCGTCACGCGGCCGAGCAGCTTTTCGTCGTGGATCAGCTTTTCAATGGCGTGAATGTAGCGCGGATTTGAGCGCCGTTGATGACCGATCTGCAGGAGCTGCCCGGTGGCCTTGGCGGTACGAACCATGCTCGCCGCCTTTTCGAGCGAGTTCGACATCTCCTTTTCGGAGTAGACGTGCAGCCCGAGGTTCATGCAGGCGTTGGCGTGCTCGGCATGAATCCAGTCGGGCGACGCTATAACAACAGCATCCAGATCCTTCTCGTTGGTCAGCAGTTCCTTGTAGTCCTCATAGACGTTGACCTCGTGGCCATATTTCTTGAGGTACCGCTCGGAGTAGCGCTGTGAATAGTTCCATATATCGCAGATGGCCTTAAAGCGGATGCCGGGAATGCGCAGGCAGGATTCCGTTAAAATACGGCCCTGCGCCCCTGCCCCGATCAGCGCAATATTGAGCTGATCCGGGGTTTTCACTGCGGCCAGTTCCGCGTTTTCAACGGCGCGTGCTTTGAGCGTGGCCAGCATGGTGCCGGCAACGGCCGCCGTCTGCATGAATTGGTTTCTGTTCAGTTCCATTCTTATCCCCCTGGATAATTTGTTAGATTAATTAACAAACTATTTTTCTACTTTGATTTTAAGCCCTCTTCAACAAAAAACCAGCGTTTCCAAGCATTGGAAGTAGTACACTTCTTGTATTTATGTCGAGGAAGATATACTCGTTCCCAGCCGCTGTCTTGTAAAATCAACGCTCAGACTTGTACATAATGGACCGGCGAAAGACTCTGCGAGAGCTTCGACAGTACATATTCTTTGGGTTGTCTCCGATGTTATACAGGGGCCTGTAGGCGCGAGGGGGTAAATCCAGCGTGACGATCGTCACACTGGATTTACCCTTGGCGCTTGCAGGCATCATTTCAGCATCTAATTTCTTCTTCCTCACCCGCCCGTCGGAGCGGCAGCTTGTTATATAGCACTCGATAGATTTGGGGTATTGCTACATTATTTCGGTGGCCTACCAATTTAACAAGTAACTGCTTGCCTCACTTAAACATTAATCGTTCATAAATCCCGGACTCACAAAGAAAGTTAAAAAAATGTAAATCCAGGTTGACGATCGTCAACCTGGATTTACCATGTGGTTCATGTGGGAACCTTTTCACCATCCGGATATTTGCTTCCCCGTTGTCCGACGACGCATCGGCCTGGAGCTTGTTGAAATGCTCGATGTTCTGGGCGATGTCGCCGTTCATGGAGCGTGGGCATTTCTTCATAACCGAACCTATCCCAACCGCAAAGCGCTTGACCAAGCGGTTGGCCGGTTGTCCAGGCAGGGATTGGTGGTCAAGCGACGAGGGCTGGATACGCCATTGCTTGAACTGTCGGCCGGAGTGGCGGAGACGATAGATGCCTACTTCCATCCGGAAAAATGGTGGAACCGGAAGTGGAGCGGCATTTGGTATTTACTGGTCTATGATGTGCCGGAAGCCGACCGTCCCTATCGTAATGTGCTCCGGAAATTCCTGAAGAGCCAGCGCATGGGCTGCTTCCAGAAAAGTGTTTGGATCACCGCGCACGATATCCGTCCGCAATATGCCGATTTGAAAGAGGCCGCCGCTGTGGATGTGTTTGCCTGTTTGTTCGAAGCCCGAACCGTGCTTGGCATGCCTGCGGAAAAAGTGGTGTGGGAGTCATGGGATTTTGACCGCCTCTACGACGTCCAAAAAAGGTTCTGCGACGTCTACACCGGGAATCTTGAAATTCTCGAAGGGATGGTTTCGGCGGACGTCGATACCCTGATGAGGTTGGCGGCGGAAGAGATCGATGCATTTCGCAGTGCGTTCGTGCTCGATCCCTTGCTTCCAAGCCAGCTTTTACCAAGGGACTACAAGGGAAAAGACGCGTTCGCCCTTCACCAAGAACTTGCAAACGAAATCCGGTTAAAACTCATGATGGTAAATCCGGCGTGACGATCGTTACACTGGATTTACCATTTACAGGTGATGCTTAAGCATAAGAGACATTTGGAAAAGCTGCTGAAAGAACTGGCGGAACTCGATTGCCGACGATGCGGGCTGGCAATGGAAATTGAAGCGCTACGAGCAGCGGGGCAAAATGGAGCAGGGTCTGAAGGAGCAGTCTCCAACTACACACCGGAGGAAAAGATACGTGTGTTTCGCAGTCTGTTTTCCGGTCGCACCGATGTTTTCCCCGTACGGTTCGAGAGCCGGAAGAGCGGGCGGAGTGGCTATCAGCCTGCTTGTAAGAACGAGTGGCGGGCGGGTGTGTGCTTCAAACCGAAGATCAAGTGCGCCAAATGCGGGCACCGAGAATTTATTCAGGTTTCGGACGAGGTTATTCGACAGCACTTGTCGGGAAAGGATACACAGGGAAAGCCGTTTGTGATGGGGGTCTATCCCTTGATGGAGGACGAGACCTGTTCGTTCCTCGCGGTTGATTTCGACAAGGTGGATTGGCGCAACGATGCGTCGGCCTTTCTTGATGCCTGCGCCGAGCTGGAGACAGAGGCGTATCTGGAGCGCTCGCGGTCGGGAAACGGCGGGCATGTCTGGCTCTTTTTTCATGAACCCATTCCCGCATTCCTCGCTCGTAAATTTGGATCGATGCTTCTGACGGGGGCGATGGATGCCCGCCCGGAGCTGGGCTTCGATTCGTACGACCGGTTCTTCCCGAACCAGGATCGAATGCCAAAGGGCGGGTTTGGCAACCTTATCGCCTTGCCGCTGCAAAAGGCGGCGCGGGCGGATGGAAATAGCGTTTTCGTTGACCGGGCATTCGAGCCGTTCCCCGACCCGTGGAGCCTTCTTTCCAATGTTTGTAAAATCCCGAAAGACAGGGTTGTCGAATTGGTGAAGGAGGCGGAAAGGGATGATTTGATCCTCAGTGTTCGTGCCGCGCCGGAAGAGGACGACCGACAGCCGTGGCTGATGCCGCCTTCACGAAATGCCGCCGTGAAAATTTCCGGGGAGCATCCTGAATCAATTGAACTGGTGCTGGGCAATCAAGTTTATGTTCCGAAGGCAACCCTTTCGCCGTCATTGCGCAATGCGGTCATGCGTTTGGCCGCCTTCCGTAATCCCGAATTCTACAAAGCGCAGGCGATGCGTATGCCTGTGTTTAACAAGCCGCGCATAATCGCTTGCGCCGAAGAATTCCCTGAGCATATTGGCTTGCCACGCGGGTGCAAGGACGAGCTGGTTGCCCTGCTCGAATCGCTGTCCATCGAAGTGCGGGTTTCCGATCAGCGGACGGAGGGCAAGCCGCTGGATGTCTCGTTTTGCGGCGAGTTGAGGAGCGAACAGTTGCTAGCGGGAATGGCCATGCTGAAACACGACATCGGCGTATTGTCCGCGCCGACGGCTTTTGGAAAAACCGTGCTCGCGGCATGGTTGATTGCCCAGCGTAAAACCAACGTCCTGATTGTGGTTCACCGTCGGCAACTGATGGAACAATGGGTGGAGCGCTTGGCCACTTTCCTAGGAATGGATCGATGTGAAATCGGGCAGATTGGCGGAGGAAAACGCAAGGTTTCTGGCGGGGTCGATGTGGCCGTCATTCAGAGCCTCAACAAGAAAGGTGTGATCGATGACATAGTGGCCGACTACGGATTTGTGATTATCGACGAGTGCCACCATATTTCCGCGAAGAGCTTCGAGGACGTTCTGCGGGCGTGCCCCGCAAAGTATGTCACCGGACTCTCCGCAACGTTGACGCGCCGTGATGGACATCAGCCGATCGTCTTCATGCCATGCGGAGCCGTCCACTACCGCGCGCACGACAAGAAATACGCCATGCAGCGTCCATTCGACCACAAGGTGGTTGTCCGTGTGTGCAACGATGCGGTCTTTCCAGAAGAGGAGGATGTCCCGATTGCGGAAACCTATCGCTTGCTCGTGGAGTCCGAAACACGGAACGCACGCATTGCCGAAGACGTGATTACGGCATACGAAGCAAACCGAAGCCCATTGATTCTCACCGAACGAACGCGCCATCTTGAACTCCTCCACGAACTGCTCGTACCAAAAGTCGAGAGATTGGTCGTGCTCAAAGGCGGGCTCGGAAAGAAAAAGCTCTCGGTGATCAACGCAAAGCTGGACGAATGGAAAGACCTGCCGCATGTCGTGCTTGCAACCGGTCGCTACCTTGGCGAAGGGTTCGACGATCCGCGCCTAGATACGCTCTTCCTCGCCATGCCCGTTTCCTGGAGAGGCGTGCTCTCGCAATATGCCGGACGGCTCCACCGCCTGCACAACTCCAAAAGCGAAGTGCGCATATTCGACTGCGTCGACCAAGGCAATCCGGTTCTTGCCCGCATGTTCGAGCGGAGGACAAAGGGCTACGAAGCCCTCGGCTATTCGCTTCCAACGGCAGAAAAGCGGCTTCTTTGACTCTTTCGCGACAAGGGAGATCTCAAATCCAAAGTGATGATCGTCACTTTGGATTTGAGATGTAGGCGGGTTTTCGGTTGGAGAGCGTTGCTCTCTAATCGCCGAAGAAAGCGTTGCGCGGAGTCGAAAACTTGGCTCGAAGGGCAAAACCAGGTTGACGATCATCAATCTGAATTTAATATGTGCATTGGCTCTGCATAACGCTGGAAACAGGAAGCCGAGGGCGATGGGTAAGAAAAAGAAGAGCAAAAGAAAGCTGACTCCGGTAGAAAAAGCGGAGAAGAAGCGGAGAAGAAGCGGCGGAAGGAAATGTTCGAATTCATTTTCATCAATGGCAAACAGAAGCGGGTACGGCGCAACCCGCCAGAACCGGACTATAGCGAGATAGATGACCCAATTTTCTTCACACAGAATGAGATGTGGGAGGAGTTGTATGCCTGGGAGCAACGGCGGGATTCTTTAGGGGCAAAGGACAATGACCTGTGTGCCGGGAGGAATAAGGACGACGATGACGAGCTTCCGTTTTAATTGAGGGTATATGTTCGAGAGGGGAACCCAGTTTGTTTTGAAGGTTGAGGTGCGGAAACTGTTTTTTAACAACCGCGATTTCCTGCCGGTGGAAAAGGTTTTTCTCCATCTGGCCGAAGAGCGAGAGGTCGAATCTTTTAGCCGTCGCTATCGAGGAATCAAGGTGCGGGTGCGCGGTTTTTCCGGCGGGGTGCTTGATTGCGACATTATCGACTTCAAACCCTTTCGAATGGGATTCGAGGATCAATGGAGCGGTCGGCTTCATCCATGCCGCCGGTCGCAACGAATACCTCAAGGAAGGCCACGAAAACTTTGTTCGAATCATCCACGACTACCAAGACGACGGATTCGCGAAGTGGGAAAAGCAGATCGAGCAACTGCTCGATGAGAATGGGTAGGATGGAGCTGGAACCTCACGACACCTGAACGAGGGTAAATTCAGATTGACGATCGTCACGCTGGATTTACCATAGCGGTTTTGAACTGGAGCGCATTATGAAGAAACGGAAGACGAAAAAGAAACTGAGTCCGGCGGAGGAACTACGGCGGAGCCTGCCGCCGATCACGGATTGGAACACGACGGATGAGCACGAGTTGAACCGCCGTAGGCTACGGGCGATGGAGGAACCGCCGGTTTCGATTGAAAACCTCGATCCGAGGCATCCCGTATTCTCCAACTTCAAGGTGTGCTCGCAGAGCGGGGCGGAGTATTCAATTGAAATACGCGACTTGAACAAGCGTGCGTTTGCGTCGGACACGGTCGATTTCCAAATCAATGGTTTGGGGACGGACAAGCATGTTGAAGCGGTTCTGATGCATCTGCAGAAGAAGGAACGCAAGGAGTTCAACGAGGCATTGAAGAAGGGGTCGGATCGGGTTGATGTTGTTCCGTTCCGAGGCGGGCTGCAGGTGGAGCGGAACCATCATTTGCTTCCAGAGGGTTTGAAGGGATTTGTTTCCTTCGATGGTTTCATCGACGATCCTGAACGGTTCATGGAGGCGGCAAGGAAATCGCGCGCGGTGAAACTACGTATTTCACAGGAGGTGGCACCTTGGATGGAGTCGCGCCGGCGCGAAGCGGAGCGTACGACGCTTCGGCGGGAATATGAGGCGAACGTGGTTTCGGGCGAATATCCGACCCACGAAACAAAGCTGCCACTCTATCCCTATCAACGCGAAGGCATGCTCCACCTGGCTTTCACGGAACGTGCGCTGCTGGCCGACGAAATGGGGCTGGGAAAAACCATCCAGGCGGTGGCGGCGTGTGCGCTGCTGCATCGGATGGGAAAGGCCAGGCGCGTGCTTGTTGTTGCGCCCGCCTCGCTCAAGGCGGAGTGGGAAGAGCAGATTACCAAGTTCAGCGATCTTGGAAGCCTGGTTGTTTTCGGCGCGCCGGAAAAGCGATGGAAGCTGTACCAGGACGGGGCGTTTTTCACAATGGTGAACTATGAGCAGGTCATGCGCGACTTCGATAAAATCAACGAGCGCATGAAGCCCGACGTGGTGGTGCTCGACGAAGCCCAGCGGATCAAGAACTGGAGCACCAAAACCGCGCAGGCCATTAAGAAACTCAAGAGCCGCTATGCCTTCGTGCTGACGGGTACGCCGATCGAAAACCGCATCGACGACATCTATTCGATCGTCAACTTCATCGATCCCGCCCGGCTCGGATCGCTCTTCCGCTTCAATCGCGAATACTACCGCTTCGACGAGCGCGGCCGCCCGGCGGAATACCAAAACCTCGACCGCCTCCACGAACGGGTCAAGCCGCTCATGGTGCGCCGCCGCAAATCCGATGTTGAAACAGAGCTTCCCGACCGAACCGATCGGACGTTGTTTGTGCCCATGAGTTCGCTCCAGGCAGACTTCTACGCGCAACACGAGCGCATCGTCAGCATGCTTCTAAACCGTGCGAAAAAACGCCCACTTAAAAAAGAGGAACTCGACCAGCTCCAGCGCGAGTTGGCGATGATGCGGATGGAGTGCGACACGCCCTACATCCTCGATCCTGAGCACAAGGTCTGCCCCAAGCTCGGCGAGATCGAAAGCCTGCTCGAAGAGGTGTTGTCCGATGCCGACGTAAAAGTCGTCGTCTTTTCCGAATGGATCAGGATGCTCGAACTCATCCGCGAACACTGCGAGGAACAGGACATCGGAACCGTGTGGCACACCGGCAGCGTTCCACAGCAAAAGCGGCGCGCCGAAATCAACCGCTTCAAGAGCGATCCGGACGCGCGGGTGTTCCTCAGCTCCGACTCTGGAGGCGTTGGGCTCAACCTCCAAAACGCCAGCGTCGTCATCAACTGCGACCTCCCGTGGAATCCCGCCAAACTCGAACAACGCATCGCCCGCGTCTGGCGCAAGCACCAGAAGCGCCCCGTAACCGTCGTCAAGCTCGTCTCTGAAGACACCATCGAGCACCGAATGATCGAAACGCTGGCCAACAAGCAAGGGCTGGCCGATGCCGTGCTCGACCGCACCGTCGATTTCGCCGACGTGAAAATGAAAGGCGGCGGCCAGAAGTTCTTCGAGCGGCTCGAACAGCTGATGGAAAAACCGGCGGCCGCGAAAAACCCCAAGGCCATCCCGCTACCGGAACAGCCCTTTGCCTTTGCCGCGCGGCTAGCCGAAGAACTTGGCGAAACCCTGCTCACCTGCGAAGAACGCACGGCGGGCGGGCAATCCAAAATCGTCATAACAATCGATGGGAATGCAGCCCAGATCAAAGAGCGTGTCGCCGCGATCTCGCTCGAAATATTCGAAGAAGAGCGTGATTTCGAAATCCTTGACCGCCAAACGGCGGAAACCCTGGCGCGGCTCATCGCCTCCGGCCTGTTGCAATCCGCCGGACAAACCCGTCCGCTCCATCCAGTACCTGAGAAGCAGGAGTTGTCCGTCGCCGTAAAAGCCCGGATGAAAAAACTCAAGGCCGAGGCCGGGCGTAAGCTTTCCATGGCAAAACTGTTGGTCGAAAATCAGTTTGCCGACGGCGCGATTCAGCCCTTGCAAGACGCCATTCAGCAGTTGACCCTTTTCCAAGCACTGGAAAAAGGGCTGCCCGAACTCGATGTGGCCAAGATTGACTACAGCGCGTTTTGGAATCCGGGATCTGTGGAATTCATGGCCAATCCCGATGCGGAAACCGTTCCGTTAATCCTTGAGACGATGGAAGGGATCTACAATCCAGATTGACAACCATCAATCTGGATTGTAGATGGCGCGGAGCGGGGATTGAAAAAACGCGTCTGGGCGGCGCGCTTTTCCGTGGGGTAAAGGTTTTTAATTTTCCCTGAGCCTCCGCTTGGCCTCTTTGGCGAGCTTTTCATCGGTTGTTTCGGCGATGCGCTCGAGGATCGGGATGGAAGATTCCTTGAGATTCCAATGACCGGAAATCTCGCAAATCGCCCAGGCAGCTTCGGTGAAGACTTCTGGATTGTCGAGCTGGCCGACGAGGAAGTCGAGCACCTCGGGGGTTCTGTCTTTCTTTACGCAACCAATAATGCTTTTGAGTTCGGCGGGGCGCTCTGTGGCAGCGGCGGCCTGTTGGCACATTGCGAATCTTTTCTTGGCATCGGTGACGGTGGTGGTCAAACGGATGTAGCCGCGCAGGGCGATGACTTGGTGCTTTTCGCTTTCGGCGGTGGCGGCTATTTCAAGCAGCTGGTCGGCGACATCGAGGCTTGGCCAGTTGCAAAGTCCGCGCACCGCAGCATCCTTGATTTCGGGAACCGTGCTGGTCATGGATTGTGAGAGCATTTCACGGGCAGAATTTCCTCCTATAGATCCCAAAGAGCGGATGATGGCATACCGGGCTTCGCCCTTTGCGTTGGGATATGCCGCAATCAGAGGCCGGGTGCAGGCCTCCACATCGGTCTGTCGCTGGGCTGCCGTTGCGATGGACTTTTCCAGCGCTGCAATCTTTTTATTATCATCGGCAGCAAGCATCAATTCGGCATATATTTCGAACTCGGACTCGGACTCGGATACAAGGTTGGCCATGCCGTTGATCGCCGCCGCTGAGGACCGGTTCCAATCGCCTTTTGCCAGTTCGATGAATAGGGGCAATGCCTCTTCGCTCTGACGTGAGGAGAGGCATTCGATCAGTTTAACTTTAGCCTTATCGTCTTCGGCGATTCTTAATGCCTCGATCAAAGCGGCATCGACTTCAGCGGCTTTAAGCGCACAGAGGGTGTCGTATGCCGTTGCATTGCTCTGCATGGAACTGATCAGTTCAGGTACCGAAGCAGCTCCGCCAATACTTTCCAGGGCCTGAAACGCCGCATCGCGCACTGTTTCATTCTCACTTTCCGTCAGGGCAAGCACGGCAGCTTCTGCCCCTGCGGCTTTGCGGGAAGCGAATGCCTCGATTAACAGCACCTGTTTTTCCGGGGAGCATCCAGGAAGTTCCTTGATCAGCAATTCCTCCGGAAGCGAGGCAAGCAATGCGATGGCGGCGTTGCGCACAGGGAGCTCGTCGGACCCAAGTGCGTCGATTACACCAACGATTGATTTTTCGGGCGCGGCCATCGCAATTCCGATGCATGCGGCGACACGGATGTTTTCGTTGTCATCGTTCCGGAACTGATTAAACACCTTGATCGCCTGTTCGGGTTTGAGGGATTTAGCACTCTGAATCTGCGCTGTTTTCCACGCGGCGGCATGTGCCGGACGAACCTTGGCACGGGCAAGCGCTTTGCTGGATTCCATCCCTCCGATATTTCCAAGCGCAATAATGGCCGCCAGTTGGACTTCCGAGTCGAGCGCTTTCAGATAAGGTGCAATGGCCTCGGCCGAGGCGGATGAACCACGTTGTCCGAGCGTTCCAATGAGGCCGGCCTTGATCTTTTTATTGCCGGCTTTAGAAAGTGCATCGATGAGCGCGTTGTCGGCGGCCGGGCTTTCCAGTCCCTGAAAAACCAAGCGGACAAAGGAAGAAAGATCCTCGTTCGTGAGCTTGGGGGCCAGCACCGGAATGCAGGCTTCAGATGCGCAGTAGCGGAGCATACGGCAGGTATATTGCCTGCCTTCCAGTGTGGTGCTCGAATCCTTGAATATATCGAGCAGCTCCTTTTCGAGTGCGGGGAGTTCTTCTGCGGTTGAAGTGAACACTTTAGCTTCAATCGGGCGTTTTACCTCCTGCCCTTGATCGGGCTGAAGGGTGCGGATGGCATCAAACTGCGCATGGGCAACAGTAGCCAAAAGCAACAGACTGAAAGTGATTATCCGATTCATTTGTAGATTACCTTATTTAATTTCATCAGGCACATCGTAGTCGCCGAGCGCGTACTGAATGCCGGCCAGATAGTGCTGAAGGATGCGGTTATCCCAGAAGATATGATGGTTGTGCCCCATGGAGCAGTAGAACACGCGGCCCTTCCCTTCGCGACGAACCCATGTAATACCGAAATCGCCGTCGGTACGCTTGATGCTCCCCGGATGACCGCCCTTAACGGCTTTGGTGTCGGGGTCGGTTAGGTCGAGACTGGTGATGACGCGCTGGTTTTCGCGGGAGTAGGGATCTTTGAACTGATAGATCTCGTCCGTCACCTTAAACGATTCGCCGTGGAAGCATTCATTAATGGGGTGGTCTGGCTCGTCGAGCTTGACCTGCACGGTGCAGCCG
>JAUVCG010000090.1 GCA_030595785.1 Kiritimatiellales bacterium
GGCACAATCCTGAAGAGTTGCTGAACCACAATATTAAAAAGTTTGTCCGGCGGTTCCAGGCTGTAGAGGAAAAGGTTCATGCCGCCGGCAGGGATTTCAAGGACTGTACGCTGGATGAACTGGATCTCTTCTGGAACGAGGTAAAGGCGGAGAGCTAACACATAATGTTTGAAATATCGCATGGAGGGGTAGCGGCCTTGCTGTCCACGGACGCCGGGGACGGCATCCCTCCACAAACGCGGTTCCCGGCGGGGCCGCGTTTCAGGCATCTCCCGGCTTTACCTCTCTCTGCAATTTGAGGATACTCCGACAGCGTTTTGAAGGGGAGTTTTTGATGGATAAGCAGGAAACACGCAGGATCAATCCGATCGCGCATATTACTTTTATTGCAGTGGCTGTTCTGGTTGTTTTCGAGTGTCTTGTGATTTTTGGCGCGTTCGAGTTGAAGGCGCAAACGGTTGCAAAATATGCCCCGTGGGCATACGAGCCGTTCCTGAGGCTTGTCGGCGAACATCCGGAATCAACCCCCCGCTGGGCTTCTGTTGAGGAGCCTGAGGAAAAGGATGCCATTGAAGCAACGGTGGTCGGAGTGACGGGACTTGAGCCTTCGACTATTCCGATATTGATTGAAACCAACGAAACGGTGCTTGCCACCAACCTGATCCTTGAAGCGACCGTCCCGATGGAGGTTGAGTCCGAACCAATCCCGGTTGCTGCGCCAACCAATAGGCCTGCAGACAAACCGCAGGAGATTGTTCCAGTCGGTTGAGAGGTTCGTAGTTCCGCCTTTAGGCGGCCATTCCGCTGAGCCGCCTGACGGCGGAACTACATGCTTTTTTCGAAGCGGGCAACGCTTTCGACGTGATTAGTCTGCGGGAACATGTCGATAGGCTGGCAGGAGACAAGCCGGTATGCCCCTTCTTCGCAGAGCATCTGACCGTCGCGGGCGAGTGATGCAGGGTTGCAGCTGACGTAAACAATGGCCGCCGGCGCGATTTTGAGCAGCATCTTAACGGCCTTGGGATTCATTCCGGCACGCGGGGGATCGGTAATAACGACATCGGGATGGCCGAACTCGCGCATATCCTCTTCAATATGCTTGATGTCCTTTAGATCGAGCTGGATGAATGTGCAGTTTTCGACATCGTGCCGCCTGGCGTTTTCGCGTGCATCGCTGACGGAGCTTTCGACGAGTTCGACGCCGAGCACTTTACTGCAGTGGCTGGACGCGAAAAGAGCGATGGAACCGGTACCGCAGAATAGATCGTAGACAATGTCGTCCGGCTTGAGCTGAGCCGTTTCCAGGATCTGCATATAGAGCTTTTCAGCCTGGCCACTGTTGGTCTGAAAGAAAGAGTTGGCGGAGATGCGGTAGGTGTAGTCACCCAGTCGGTCGGTAATGAAGCCGGGGCCGTACAGGACAAATTCCTTTTCGCCGAAGGCAACGGTGTTCTTGGCGGAGGTGATGTTGTTGACGAAGGTGGTGAGCCGGTCTCCAAGGGCGGCCTGAAGCTTTTCACTCAGTTTGGCCATGAGTTCGGGGCTGTGCGTGCTGGTAACGAGGTTGACCATGAACTCGCCGGTATGTCCGCCGTGGCGAACAACGAGATTGCGCAACTCGCCGGTATGCGAGCGAGTGGAATAGATTGGAAGCTCACTCCTGTGTTCGAGGCAGAATTCGCGCACGGTGTTGAGCGTCATGTTCATCTCCTCGGTGGAAAGATCGCAGTGGTCGATGTCGATGGCTTTTGCGTAGCAACCGGGAGCATGGAAGCCGAGGGCGAAGTCAAGCGGCTTGTCGTGCTCGTCGGGATCGATACCGATTTCATCGGTGGTAAGATAGCGCAGGTCGGTAAAGGAAAAGTCCATCTTGTTGCGGTAGCCAAACAACTCGGGGGCGGGGATGCAGGCTGCGCACTCGATCCCATCCCCGTCCTCATCCTTGCCGAAGGAGAAGCCACCGATGTGTTCGAGGGCGTCCTGAACCTGCTTGCGTTTAAGGCGGAGCTGCTCGGAATAGTCCATGTGCTGCCACTTGCAGCCGCCGCATAGGCCGAAGTAAGGGCAGACCGGTTCGATGCGGTGAGGAGAGGGCTTGACCAGTTCGCGAAAGCGCGACGCCAGATACTTTTTCTTAATCTTGAAGATTTCCGCCTGTACGACATCGCCGACCGCCGCCGGACCCTGCACGAAGATGCTCATGCCGTCCTCGAGCCTCCCGAAGCATTGGTTCTTGTCGCCCAGGTCAATAATCTCGACCTCTACCATCTGTTTCTTCTTGTACATAGGGCCGGCAGGGTAGGGCAGACCTCCGACGGTTGCAAAATTATTTTGCGTTCCTGTTTCCGGTCAGTATGCTTTGATCCTGTTAGCGAAAGGAGTTGCCATGGAAACGATCAAAGCCATTATGACACGAAGAAGCATCCGCACCTGGACCAACGAACCCGTGACGGATGCGGAGCGGAAAACCATTTTCGAAGCGGCAATGAATGCGCCTTCCGCCGCCGACGTGCGCCCATGGCACTTCGTGGCGATGGACGATCCGGCAGTGATCAACCAGTTTACGGAACTTGGCGGAACGGAAATGCTGGCCGAGTCGACCTTTATGGTTTTAGTCTGCGGCGACGAGAGCAAGGAGATTTACCCCGGTTTCTGGCCCCAGGATTGCTCCTGTGCCGCGCAAAATATGCAGCTTGCCGCACACGACATCGGCATTGGCTGTGTCTGGATTGCCATCTATCCGATCGAAGAGCGCGTGGCGATATGCCGCAAGATCCTGGATATCCCGCAATCCATTACTCCGTTTGCACTGCTGGCGATGGGTGTGCCGAACGAGGTGCTCCCGCCGGAAGGGCGTTACGATGCAACACGGTTGCATCAGAATAAATGGTAGCAATTTCGTATTTGATTTTTGAACGCTTCGATAGATAATCCGTCTGATTTTGAAACCACAACAGGAGATAAAAAATGGCAGAAGGTATAATTGATCTGAATGGAAGCAATTATGACGACACAGTAAAAAATGGGGTTGTACTCGTTGATTTTTGGGCGCCGTGGTGCGGACCCTGCAAAATGCAGACCCCGATTCTCGAAAAGGTAGTTGCCGCCGTTGGTGATAAGGCTGTGATAGCCAAGGTCAACGTCGACGAAAATCCCGAGCTGGCGGCCAAATACGGCATCCGTTCGATCCCCACGATCATTCTTCTCAAGGATGGCGAAAACAAACAGCAGTTGATTGGTCTCCAGCAGGAAGCCGCGCTGGTCTCGGCCATCGAAGCTGAACAGTAGAGGCGAATCCTCATGCAATTGAAAAAGGTCGCCGTTCGGCGGCCTTTTTTTTGGTTCTCGCATTGTTCCATCGTGGTACGTTCACAAGATATTCCGGGCTCCCGCAGATAGGAGATGACCAAAAAAAGAGTCCCGGCGGGTGCCGGGACTCTGGACTGATTCGTGCCTTGCATTCTCCTCAGAACAGCAGCGTGTAGCTGATCACGTCATCCGCAGGTTTGCTGCTGATGTTCAGGTTGCTCTTCTGGAACACCCGCTGCATGGCGCGGTTTGCACGAAGCACCTCGGCAGTGAAGCCGCGGACACCGTTGCGTCGTGCGATGTTGGTCAGATGCTGCAACAGGAACAGGCCGATGCCGTGGTTCTGCCAATCGTCGTGTACCACAAACGCCACTTCGGCCATGTTCGTCTTTTTGTCGAGGTAGAAGCGGCCAATGGCGATAATGTCCTCGCCGTGGGCTTCAGGCATCGTTGCCACAATGGCCACGTCGGTGCGGTGGTCGATGAAGACGAAATCCTGGATTTCCTTGTGAGGAATATACTTGGGTCGCGACATGAAGCGGTAGTAGATCGTCTCTTTCGAAAGCGCATGGAACAGGTCCCGCATGGCCGTTTCGTCCGTCGGATGAATAGGACGGAAGTTGATCTGTGTGCCGTTTTCCAGCAGATGCGTCGTCCGGAATTTCGACGGACCGATAACGACCTTGCCTTCAATGCTGGCCATGTCGGGCCGCAGGTACTTGGCCGCGACAGCATCCTTAACAAGCTGCGGGCGGAACTTGGGGTGGGCAATGGCGATCAGGGCCATCGTGCGCTCCTGAATGCTCTTGCCGTGCAGGTAGGCCACTCCGTATTCGGTCACGACATAGTGCACATCCCCGCGCGTGGTCACAACACCTGCGCCTTCATCGAGGCTGGACACAATGCGCGAAACTTCGCCGTCCCTGGCTGTGGAGGGCAGGGCAATGATGGCCTTGCCTCCTTGGCTGTGGGCTGCGCCGCGGTTAAAGTCGACCTGCCCGCCGATACCGGAATAAAACTTTGTACCGAGTGAATCGGCGCAAACCTGACCGGTGAGATCTACCTCCAGGGCCACATTGATGGCAACCTGTTTGGTCTGCTGGCTGATCACAAACGGATTGTTCACGTGTTCGGTGGGGTGAAATGAGAATAGCGGATTATTATCGATGTAGTCGTAAAGTCGCCGGGTTCCCATGGCGAAACTTGCAACCACCTTGCCGCGATCCATGCTCTTGCGGACACCGGTAACTGCGCCGGATTCAATCAGGTCGATGATGGAGTCGGTGAACATTTCGGTATGGATCCCAAGATCCTTCTTGCTCGCGAGGAACTCCATGACGGCTTGAGGGATCTGGCCGATGCCAAACTCTACCGTCGCACCGTCGTCAACCAGGGCTGCGACGTATTCGCCGATTTGGCGCGTGGTTTCATCGGGCTCCGGCGGAGTCATCTCCAGTATCGGGGTGTCTGTCGGGACAAGGCAGTCGATGTCATGGACGTGGATGAAGCTGTCGCCATGTGTGCGCGGCATGTTGGGGTTGACCTCGGCAATGACGGTGCGGGCGTTTTCAGTCGCGCTCTTGACGATATCGACCGAGATTCCCAAGCTGCACATGCCGCGTTCGTCCGGCGGCGAAACCTGGATCAGGGCCGCGTCAAGTGGGTGCTGACCGGAAGAGAAGAGCCCCGGGATGTCGGAAAGGGAGATCGGCGTATAGTCGGCCAGCCCTTCCTGGATGATGTCACGGACGTTCTCTGCTACGAAAAAGGTATTTGTACGGAAGCTATCCGCCAGTTCCTTATCTGCGTAGGGTGCTTCACCTATCGTCAGCAGATGTACGATCTCTGTGTCCGACAGATCATTTGCGCGGGCCGCGAGCGCCTTGACGAGTTCCTGCGGCTGTCCGCAACCGGTTCCCACGAAGACGCGTTGGCCGGGGCGGATCTGTGTAACGGCTGTTTCAACGGTTGTGATCGAGCTGGCGTATTTTTCCTTCCAGTCGGCATCGATGGTCATTTTCTTGTCTGCAGACATGATTAGTTATCCTGTGGTTTAAGTGTGATACGTGCATCGGCGGCGGTGGAGGGCTTGCCCATCTGACCGACCATGAACGGGTTGATATCCATTTCCGCGATTTCAGGGAAATCGGTGACCAACTGGCTGATACGCTGCAGGCTGGTTGCAATCGCCGCCAAGTCAACGCTGGCTTGTCCGCGCACGCCTTTCAGCAGCGCGTACGACTTGGTGCTCTCCAGCATGTCCATGGCTTCGTTCTCCGTGATGGGGGCGATATGGAAAGTAACATCCTTCATGACCTCGACGAAGATGCCGCCGAGACCAAACATGAGCATGGGGCCGAACTGGGGATCGCGGGTCATGCCGAGAATGACCTCGCGGCCCTTGGGGCACATCTTTTCGATGTATACACCATCGATCCGGGCATTCGGTACGCGCTGCTTGATGCGCAGCATCATCAGGTCGTAGGCATCGATCACAGCGTCGCCATCGGCCAGATTGAGTTTCACGCCGCCCATATCCGATTTATGGATGATGTCCTGCGAGGCAATCTTCATGGCGACGGGGAAGCCGATACGTTCGGCAATTTCGATGGCCTGGGTGCCGTCCATGGCCAGTGAGCCGGGTGGGACTTCAAACTCGTATGCGCGCAGGATGTCCTTTGCGGCGGCCTCGCCGACCTGATACTGCCCCGAGCGGATGTGGCGCTGGATGATGCGCTCCACGCGGCGGCGGTTGACGGGGAAGCGGCGCACGACGCGCGGCGGCCGGTTCAACCATTGAGCATATTCCCACATGGCCCTAAGGGAGGCCACGGCACGGTCAGGCGAAGTGTAGTCGGGCAGGTTGTGCGCAACCAGCTCGTCACGACCCGGCATGACATCCACCCCGCCCATGAAGCAGGCGAGGATCGGTTTTTCGCTGCGGTTGCATTCGGCAATCGCGCGTGCGGTTTCGGCTGGCTTGGTCATGGCCTGCGGGGTGAGAATCACGACGATAGCATCCGTTCCGGGATCGTTCTGAGCAGCGTTGACGGCGTCAACGTAGCGTTCCGGGTCGGCATCGCCGAGTACATCGATGGGGTTGCCGACGCTGGCCGCGACCGGGAGCTTCGCCGCCAGGGCCGAGGCGGCGCTGCCGGATAATGCGTGGACTTGCATTCCGCATTGCTCCACGGCGTCGGCCGCCATAATACCGGGGCCGCCAGCGTTGGTGATGATGGCCACGTTGTCGCCCTTGGGCAGCGGCTGCATGGCAAAGGCGGTGGCATAGTTGAACATAGCCTCGAAGTTTTCGGCGCGGATGATGCCGGAGCGGTGGAAGGCCGCGCCGTAGGCAATGTCGGCACCGGCCAGACTTCCGGTGTGAGACGACGCGGCCTTGCTGCCCGCCTGGGTAACACCTGATTTAAAGATGACGACCGGCTTCTTGGATGCCGCCAGTTCAGCGGCCTTGATGAATTGGTCGCCGGAATCAACACTTTCCAGATAGCCTACGATAACCTTTGTTTCTTCGTCCTCCGCGAAGGCCTTCAGAAAATCCGTTTCGGAGAGGTCGGCTTTGTTGCCCATACTGATCAGCTTGGAAAGGCCGAGTTGGCGGGCCTTGGCCCAGTCCAGAATGGCTGTGCAGAGTGCTCCCGACTGGGAGAAGATGGAAATGCCGCCGGGCTGAGGCATCTGAGATGCGAACGAGGCGTTCATCTTGTGGTGGGCATTGATCAGCCCGAGGCAGTTGGGGCCAAGCAGCGACACGTTGCGGGCGCGGCAATATTCGGCGATCTCGCGTTCCTGAGCCGCACCTTCTTCGCTGACCTCCTTAAAGCCGGCGGTGATGATCACAATGGCCTCGGCACCGGCATCCACTGAATCGTATACGGCCTGGCGCACGAACTTGGTTGGCACCGAGATGATGCTAAGGTCGATCTTCTCTTCCGCCGACTTCAGATCGGGGTAACAGGGTAAGTCCAGAACAGAGTCTGCCGAGGGATTAACCGGTATGATTTTTCCTTCAAAGCCGCTTTCGATCAGATTGGCAACCAACTCGTGGCCAACCTTTTCAGGGGTGCGCGAGGCTCCGATAACGGCAACGCTGCCCGGCCGTAATAGTGCGTCCAACATGTGTGTATTCTCCTAATTGTATTTATATTTATAAAACGCCTGCACGTCCCCACCCGCCGGCTATGTTTTTCCTGCTACAGGGAAACGGCCGGACACCGCGGTGCCGAACCGCCTCAAATTCAGGTTTCGTTGAAAATACCTTCTTTTTTTCCAATAGTAAATGCGCGACTGTAGTACTTGTCGGATAGAGATCAAGTCTAACCATTCGTTGTTCCGACTCTCAGGTTGGACGGTGACCTTTGATGCAGGCGGCGGTCAATTGGGCGATTTGCAATTCCTCGTTGGTCGGGATGACCAGCAGCTTGGTGGGGCTGCCGTCCTTATGAATCTCTTGGATATCCCCTGTGCGTTGAGTGTTCTTGCGGGGATCGAGTTCAATCCCAAGGCTCTCCAACTCCTCACAGACCTTGGCTCGGATACTATGGACATTCTCACCAATACCGCCGGTAAAGACCACCGCGTCTACGTGGCCGAGAACGGCATAGTAGGCCCCTAGATATTTTTTGATGCGGTAGGCCACCATGTCGTGGGCCAGACGGGCCTGTTCGTCACCTGCCTCCATCCGCCTGATGACCTCACGCATGTCATTGGCTCCGCAGATCCCTTTGAGACCGCTCTCGCGGTTGAGCCTGGCCTCGATCTCCTGGGGTGACTGACCCGTGACCCGACCGAGGTAAAAGATAATGGAGGGATCGATGTCGCCGCAACGCGTGCCCATGATCAATCCTTCCATGGGGGTCATTCCCATGGAGGTGTCTACACTCTGGCCACCCCGAATGGCCGTGACACTGGCACCATTGCCGAGATGAAAAACGATCAGGTTG
>JAUVCG010000083.1 GCA_030595785.1 Kiritimatiellales bacterium
CGGCGGACAAGCTCGGCACCGACCTTGCGGCGGGTTTCGCGCAGATCGAGCACGCCGAGCAGCTTTCCGCTGTCGGAGCTTTCGATGACCGGCAAAGCTTCGGCCTGCATGTTTTGCATGTCGAGCATGGCTTCGCCCAGATTCATTCCGCCGAACAGGCGCTCCTGAACAGGCTGCATCACGTCGCCCACCACAAGCCACTGCCATGTATCGCGGTCCGTAAGCAGTTCCTTCAGCTGGTCGAACGTCAGCACACCGATGATTTTTCCCTCGCCGGAAACCACCGGATAGACAAACACATCCTGTTCGGCAAAGCCCTGCACCACGGTTTCGAGCGGAGTCGCCTCGAGTAGCGGAACAATACCGGTATCAACGACATCGGACACCTTGAGTTCGGCCATCACATCCTCTTCGGTCACGTTGCGGCCAATCTCGCCCGCTTTTTTAATGGCGATTTTGGCAAAAGCCGGGCCGATGAGCTGCACGCAAAGCGTAGTTGCAGTAACGGTGAAGATGATCATATCCCCAAGACTCAGTGCCTCGGTCACCTGGATATGCTGGAGGTTATGGCTGGCCACGATGGAAAGACCGACAGCCACCCCACCCTGCGCAAAGAGCGCCATGCCCATGTAGTTCTGCACCGGCTTTTCGGCCTTGGAGATACGTCCGCCCCAGTAGGCCCCAACCCATTTTCCGAGGCTGCGCATCAGGACATAGGCGGCCACCAGCCCCCAGATCCATGCGGGCATATCGCCGAGCGACAGGCGGGCGCCTACCAGCACGAAGAAGATGATGTAGATCGGCGTTGAAAACGAGCGCACAGTTTCGAACAGCTTCTTACTGCGCTTCGGTGCGCGGTTGATGAGTACAATCCCGACCGCCATGGTGGCAAGGATGACATCCATATTGAATGCAACGGACAGGCCGATACAGACCAGCAATACGCCGATCGACATGCCGAGCCGTTTTTCGGTCTGCGGCAGGTAGCGCATCATCGCATTGAGAACGAATCCACAGATAATACCGAGTACGACCGCACCAACCAGTTCGATACCGGTGTGCATAAGCGTCTCACCAATAGAACCGTCACCGCTTTGCGTCAGAATGGTGGCCACGCTGGTACCGAGACCATAAAGGGTCATCGCCAGGGCATCGTCGAGAGCGACGATCGCCACGATTGCGGTTGTAAGCACGCCGGCGGAACGGTATTCCCACAGCACATCAATCGTCGAGGCCGGGTCGGTGGCCGAGGCAATCGCTCCGAAGACCACACCCGCCGCCATGGCGATCACCCAATCGTGGGCAACAAAATATATAATCAGGGTAGAAACCGCACCGACCAGGAAAAAGGCCATCAGGCCCTCGCCAAGGAGAATGGCGGTAAACTGTTTTCCGTATTTCTTAAAGATGCTTCCGCTCAGCTCGCCACCGACCAGAAAACCGATCAATCCCAGTGCAAAGTTGTTGAAGGGCTGCAGTGTTTGAATGATACCCGGATCCAGCAGCCCTATGCCGGTGTCGCCAATAAGCACACCCACGACAATGTAACCGACCACCTGGGGAACACCGAACTTCTGGAAGATCCATGCGCCAACAACGCCGCCGGCAATGCAGATTCCCAGTATAGCCAAAACGGAAAGATGAATTTCAGGCATGGTCGTTAATCCGTTCCAATGAGCAGTTTGCAGATTTTTTCAGAATCATCCGAGGCAATGATCTCTTCCCGGCTGGATGCATCCTTCAGGTGGGAGCTAATGGCCGACAGCATCCGTATATATTTCGTGTGCTGGTCCGCCCGCGCCGCAAGCATGCAGACAATCTGTACCGGGGCTTCATCGAGCGAGGTATAGTCTGCTATCGGGGTTTTGCACACGGCAACCGCCATAACGAGATCGGTCACTGAATCGATGCGCACATGGGGTACGCCGACACCGAATCCGATGCCCGTGCTCATGAGCTTTTCACGTTCGAGGATACCCTCCAGCAACTTGTTTCGATTTCTTACAAACGGAGTGTCTGCCAGAAGGTCAACCAGCTGCGTCAAAACCTCCACCTTCGTGGCATGCTCCAATAGGAGGACCCGCTCCGGAGCGAGAACCAGGCCGGTCGCCGCGGTCACCTGACTTTTCCCCGACGATTGCGAAAGGCGATCGTTCACCCATTTTTCAATTTCATCCCGCTTAAAGCGCCAAGTCGTACCCAGCTTACCCCCGGGAAGCTCGCCCTTTTGCGCCCAATCATACACCGTACGCTCTGAAACGCGGATATATGCGGCTACTTCATCAATTGTCATAATTTCATGCATAAACAACATCTCCCCGTTGAATCTGCGAGAAACTACATTAAACCGCACTATATGCAAACATTAATTTTGATTGATATTTGCAGGTGAGCCGCCGGTTTAGGTTAAGGTTTCCGGAACCCACCCGTCAATTTACGGAAGTGAACACATTTTCTACGCCGTCTGCCGGGGAACCAGTTTCCCTTTGGACATAACAGTCGTAGGACGAGATGGTTCGATGACGGCCTGAAAAGCCCGTTGAACCATTTCGGCGAAGGGCTGATGAATGGTGGTGAGTGGCGGGATAAATTGCGAAGCGGCTGGAATATCGTCAAAGCCCGTAACGGCGACATCTCCGGGAACGACGACCTTCGCATCGGCCAGCGCGTGCAGCGACCCCATTGCAATTTGATCGGTCGCGCAGACCAGTGCATCGACGTCAAACGGTGTTTCCAAAAGGTTCCGCGTGGTCATAAATCCGGCGGTGAAAGGGTCTTTTTGATCCGACAGAATCGAAGAAAACCGCATTCCGGCGGACTCCGCCGCTCCTTTCAGGGCGATCTGGCGAAGGCGGTGTGCAGACATAGGGCCGGAGATGCAGGCCAGACTTTTACTGCCACGAACCGCAAGGCGCTCAACCAGCTGCCGGGCGGCATCCTCTTCATCCACCGTAATGCGTACACTGTTTTCCGTGTCGCTTCCATGCCCGATGCGGGCAACGGGCAACTGGCGGAAATCATGAAGCCAGCGGGCTTCTGAGTCCGAGCCGAGAACAATGAGCCCATCGATGGAGTGCTTGTGCAGCGCCAGCAAGTCCTGATCATCGGGAATGCGGCTGAGAAATCCCGCCAGTACAAGCGAATAGTTGTGCTCGTGCGCCTGAACCTGGATCTGCTTGATCAGCGCACCGAAAAAGGGGTCGTTGAAATCATAGACCGCTACCCCGATGGTGCGGGTCGACTTTCCTTTGAGGGTCAGGGCGGCCGCACTGGGGACATAGCCCATTTCCCCGGCGGCCTTCAGGACTCGGTCGATCGTATCCTGCGCAATACCGATTTCCACCGCCTTACCGGAAAGCACGCGTGAGACCAGCGCAATGGATACACCCATCTTTTCCGCAATCTGTTTTTGACTGACCGCCATAATTCCCTCTCAAACTTCTAAGACACTGGTTTTCGGGGCAATAAAAAGCAAGTTTTTTACTTGTTAAAAATCAATATAATAGCTATCTCAAACAATTGAGCCATAAATATGGAGGTAGAAATGAAGAATCTATTCGATGTATCGGAAAAAGTGATTGCCGTGACAGGTGCGGCGGGCGTACTGGCGGGCGGAACTGCACAATATCTGCAGGAACAGGGCGCGTTCGTTATCTATCTGGACCTGTATCAAGAGGCCGTTGATAAAACAGTTGAAGAGGCAAAAAAAATCTCAGAAAAATGCGGCGGGTATGCCTGCAACGTACTCGATCAGGAAGCGCTCGACAGCGTCTATGAAAAAATCATGACGGACATCGGACGCGTTGATGTGCTGATCAACGGCGCGGGTGGAAATATGCCCGGCGCGACCATTGGACCCGATCAGGATGTATTCGATCTGAAAATTGAGGACTACAGCAAAGTGCTGGATCTGAATCTCAAGGGAACAGTTATGCCGACCATGACCTTCGCCAAAGCGTTCAAGGCGCAGAAGTCCGGTTGCGTGATTAACTTTTCATCTATGTCCGCTGCACAGACACTCACCCGCGTGCTGGGTTACTCCAACGCCAAGGCCGCCATTGACAACTTCACCAAATGGATGGCGACAGAAATGGCCCTCAAATACGGCGATGGAATTCGTGTGAATGCCCTGGCACCGGGTTTCTTTGTCAGCAATCAAAATCGGGCACTGCTCATCAACGAAGATGGCTCATATACTGAACGCGGACAACAGGTGATCAACAAAACACCGTTCCGCCGCTTCGGCGAACAGGAAGAAGTATACGGAACCATTCACTATCTGCTTTCCGATGCCGCGGCATTTGTCACCGGCGTGATCGTTCCCGTCGACGGCGGATTTTCGGCTTTCACAGGAGTCTAAACAATGTTAAACGAACTTTTGAAACGACCGGTGATTCCGGTGATTGTGATTGACGATGCCAACGACGCAGAGCCGCTGGCCGAAGCACTGCTTGCGGGCGGAATGGATGTGATTGAGGTGACCTGCCGCACCGCCGCCGCGCCCGAGGCGCTCGCGCGCATTAAAAAAGCATTTCCTGAAATGCTGCTTGGGGCCGGCACGGTCGTCACACCCGATCAGGCGAAGATGTGCATCGATACCGGCGTTGGTTTTGCGCTCGCGCCGGGGCTCAATCCCGACACGGTCAAATTCTTCCAGGCATCGGACACCCTCTTTATCCCCGGCGTGATGACCCCGTCGGAAACCGAGCAGGGTCTCTCCCTCGGTTGCCAGTTGTTGAAGTTTTTCCCGGCCGGTGCTGCGGGCGGTGTCAATATGCTCAAAAACTTTGCGGCGCCGTACGCTCCACTCGGTGTCAAGTTCTGCCCGACCGGCGGTGTGAATCTCGACAACATGAACGACTGGCTTTCGCTGCCGGTCGTCAGTACCATCGGCGGTTCGTGGCTTGCCACCCAGCGGCAGATCGCCGACAAGCAGTGGGGCGTCATCACCGATCAGGTCAAAGCCGCTCTCGCAAAGGCAGGCTGAGCCTGCACCCTTTAGAGTTTCCAAACTCTGGAAAAATAAGCGCAACGCTTTGCAGGGAATCGGCGTTGCGAAAATCCGTGTTCTCGGCGTCTTTGCGTTTATCTAGTCTAATTGGGCGCAGACGCCTTTTTCGCTGTTTGCGAACGGCACTTTGATGAAGGCGATCTTCCGGCCCGAACCAGCGCATGCCGGCGCGGACTCGTTCGCGGTTCCAGTCGGTGTTGAAAATTTCGCTCATTAGTTACTCCTTGGCTAACAGCGCGCGCAATATGCTTTTCTCCGGGGGGGGGGTAAATCAATTGATATTTTTGATATATACCCTTGTCTCAAACAATTGAGGAGGTATATTGGGCTCCTGAATTAAGGAGAAAAACATGACGGATAGCGCATCAAAAAAACATTCTCTCCTCGTTGCAACCAGCATGGGGGTTCGGTTGACGCCGGTTGACTCGCAGCCCTTTCATTGCAGCGACACCTTCAAGATGCAGGCGACCAGCGCAGAGAGCAATGTGGCCAGCATTGCTTCCTATCTAGGGCTGCCGGTCAAAGTACTGACCGCGTTTGTGAAGGGCAGTCCGGTTTCGCACTTCATCAAGGACAACCTCGGAAGCCGCCGGATGGATTTTGAAGGCCCTGAATTTGAGCAGGGCGATCCGTGGGGCTACCGCCACCAGATCAACATGGCTGACAGTGGGTGGGGCTCGCGCGGACCGCGCGTACAGAACGACCGGGCCGGCGAAGTCGGTCGGGAACTCAGCGCGGATGATTTCGATCTTGAGCGAATTTTTGCCGAAGAAGGTGTCCAAATTGTACACCTGTCGGGACTGATTGCGGCGCTGTCGCCCAAGACCAGTCAGTTCTGTCTGGATATTGCCCGCGTCGCCAAGGAAAACGGCTCGCTGATTTCGTTCGACCTCAACCACCGGGCCAGCTTTTGGAAAGGGCGCGAAGAGGAGCTTTCTAAGGCGTTTGCCGAGATCGCATCGCGCGCCGACATCCTGATCGGCAATGAAGAGGACTTCCAACTTTGTCTCGGTATTGAAGGGCCCGAGTCCGGGGGAACGGGACTGGACGAAAAAATCGACGGGTTCAAGGAAATGATCGGCCGGGTTCAGGCCGCGTACCCCAACGCGACGTACTTCGGCACAACACTTCGGGAAGTGGTCTCGGCCAACAGCCACATGTGGGGCGCGCTGGTTACAGACGGTACAGCGTGGGAAGTCATTAAGCCGCGCGAGATCGGCGTCTTGGATCGAATTGGCGGCGGCGACGGTTTTGTTGGCGGATTGCTTTACGGCATTCTTAAAGGGTGGGAGGTCAAGCAGTGCGCCCGCTTTGGATGGGCAAGTGGAGCGCTTGCGGCGACCATGCTGACCGATTACGCTCAGCCCTCCGATGAGGAACAACTCTGGAGTATTTGGGAAGGAAATGCGCGAGTGAAGAGGTAGGTGTGTAAGGGAGTAGTGGAGTATGGGAGTGGTTGAGTATGGGAGTAAGGGCGTAAGGGAGTCTTCCCGATGGGGGGAACCCCCATACCCCCAAACTCCCCTACCCCCACACCTCATTAAAGGAGATGACTATGAAAGCAGATATTGGATTGATTGGATTGGCAGTGATGGGCGAGAACCTCGTTCTCAACATGGAAAGCAAAGGATTTACTGTGGCGGTATTCAACCGCACGGTGGAAAAGGTCGATAAGTTTATTGCCGGTCGCGGCGCGGACAAAAACTTTATTGGATGTCATAGCATCGAGGATCTGTGCGCCAACCTCGAGCGTCCACGCAAAGTGATGATGCTGGTCAAGGCCGGACAGGCCGTCGACGACTTTATCGAGAAGATTATACCGCACCTTGAAGAGGGCGACATCATTATCGACGGCGGCAACAGCCATTATCCCGACACGATCCGCCGCACCGAATATGTTGAAAGCAAAGGACTGCTCTATATTGGCACCGGCGTCTCCGGCGGAGAGGAAGGCGCGCTGCTCGGCCCGTCGATCATGCCCGGTGGATCGCCTACTGCGTGGGAAGCCGTGAAACCTATCTTCCAGAAAATCTCGGCACAGACCGATGCCGGCGAGCCTTGCTGCGAATGGGTCGGTGAAAACGGCGCAGGTCATTTCGTCAAAATGGTTCACAACGGCATCGAATACGGCGACATGCAGATGATCTGCGAAACCTACCAGATGATGAAAGAAGGCCTCGGCATGTCTAACGAGGAGATGCACGAGGTCCTCAAGGAGTGGAACGAAACCGAGCTCGACTCCTACCTGATCGAAATCACGCGCGATATCCTCGGATACAAAACCGAAGACGGCGAAGCGGTTATTGATCAGATTCTCGACACCGCCGGACAAAAAGGTACCGGTAAATGGACGGCTGTTTCCGCATTGGATTGTGGCCAGCCGCTCACACTGATCGGCGAAGCCGTATTTGCCCGTTGCCTCTCCGCGTTGAAGGATGAGCGCGTCGAAGCCGCGAAGGTGCTCAGTGGCCCATCGACTTCATTCGATGGCGATAAAGCCGCTATGATTGACGACCTGAAACAAGCGCTCTATGCCTCGAAAATTGTTTCCTATGCGCAGGGCTACCAGCTTATGCGCGCCGCAGCCGAGGAGCATGAATGGAAGCTCAACAACGGCGAGATCGCGCTGATGTGGCGCGGCGGTTGCATCATCCGCTCCGTCTTCCTCGGCAAGATTAAGGATGCGTTCGACACGAATCCCGACCTGGTCAACCTGCTGCTCGATCCCTTCTTTAAGGAAGCCGTTGAAAACGCACAGTCCGCCTGGCGTCGCGTGATTATGAAATCCGTCGAACTTGGTATTCCAATGCCGGCAATCGGTGCGGCGCTGGCCTATTTTGATGGGTACCGCTCTGAGCGTCTGCCCGCCAACCTACTGCAGGCGCAACGCGATTATTTTGGTGCGCACACCTACGAGCGGCTCGATAAACCGCGCGGCGAGTTTTTCCACACCAACTGGACCGGGCGCGGTGGCGATACCGCCGCCTCCACCTACATAGTTTAATCTCCTCGTCCTCCTTCCTCGCGCTCGTCCTCGGTGACGGGAATTCGAGGAGGAGTGCGAGTACGAGGACGAAGTGATGATCAGTCGATTTGGAAAAGATGTTTCAATTCAGCCCGACGAGTTGCAGAAGTTGGTTTTCAACACGCTGGAACAGATCGGGACGCCGCTGGATAAAATCTTAATTCTTCCGCCGGATCACACCCGCCTGAATTCGATGGCGGGACCGATCACGGCGATGGTCTACGAAAAGCTGGCCGCCGAGGGGGCGCAGGTTGACATCCTTCCAACCCTTGGAACCCACAACCCGATGACGGAAGCGCAGCTGCGCATGATGTTTGGCGACTCGATCCCACTCGATGCCTTCAACGTACACGACTGGCGCAACGAGGTGGTCCGAAAGGGACTGATCGAAGGCGAAATGCTCTCCGAACTGTCCGGCGGCAAGGTGGACTACACCGTCGGCGTGGAAGTCAACAAAATGTTGTTCGATGGCTACGACCTGATTCTTTCCATCGGGCAGGTGGTTCCGCACGAAGTCGTCGGCATGGCCAACTATACAAAAAATATTGTGGTGGGTGCGGGTGGTTCGGACATCATAAACAAGTCGCACTTTCTCGGCGCGGTTTGCAACATGGAGACCATTCTCGGCCGGACGGATACGCCGGTGCGGAAGCTGTTTAACCATGCCGTAGAAACCTACCTCTCCGACCTGCCGATTACCTACATGCTAACCGTCATGGAGCAGGACTACGGCACCGGCGAAATGCACATGCGCGGCTTTTATTCCGGTGACGATGCGCAAGTCTACAACGAAGCCTGCGAACTGGCACGCGCGGTGAACATCACCCTGCTCGATCGCGAACCGAAGAAGGTCGTCGTCTATCTCGATCCCCACGAATTTCAGAGCACGTGGCTCGGAAATAAGGCCGTCTACCGTACGCGCATGGCGATTGCCGACGACGGCGAACTGATTGTGCTCGCTCCGGCCCTGAAGGAATTCGGCGAAGATCCGATGATCGATAAGCTGATCCGCAAGTTCGGCTATTGCGGCACACCGGCCACACTTAAGGCGGTCGAGGAGGATGAAGAGCTGCGTCACAACCTTGGTGCAGCGGCACA
>JAUVCG010000093.1 GCA_030595785.1 Kiritimatiellales bacterium
AGAGGAACTGGGTATTGACGAGCACTTCTTTTCCAAGAAGGATGGATTCGTCACCACCTTCTGCGATCTGGGAAAGCATCGCGTATTTGAGCTCGCCCTCGGACGCTCGGAAAAGGCCTTAGCGCCCTTCCTTAAACGCTTAAAGGGACGTGAGCGCGTCAAGCTCGTCTGTATCGATATGTCCGGATCCTACCGCGCTATCGTCCGTAAATACTTCCCCAACGCGCGTATCGTGTCCGATCGATTCCATGTGGTGCGCACCGTCCTTCGCCACTTTCTTGAAACGTGGAAACAACTCGATCCCGACGGGCGGCGTAACCGCGGCCTGCTCTCGCTCATGCGGCGGCATGCCTCGAAACTGCGCCCAGATCAGAAGCTGCGGCTGGATCGCTACCTCGATGCGAATCCGGCCATTCGGATCCTCTACGAGGCCAAAGAGTCGCTCTGCGCATTGCTCAACATAAAGCACCGAACCAAGAAACAGTGCCAGCCGTTAATCAAGCGGCTGATCGACTGGATCTGGAAGCTTCGCTACTCCGGGTTCCCAGCCATGGAGACCTTGGCCGGGACGCTTGATAAATGGAGTGCGGAAATCGCCTGCATGTGGCGGTTCACGAAAAATAATGGAATCACAGAAGGGTTCCATACGAAGATGGAAGTGACCCAGCGCCGAGCGTATGGATTTAAGAATTTTACGAATTACCGGTTGCGGGTAATCGTAATGTGTGGTTAATGAAAATTCGCCCTTGCCCCCGTCTTTGGGGGAGAGCCAACAAAAGCCCCTGGTATCCAGAGGCTTATGAAAGAAATGGTGGTGGGGGATGGATTCGAACCATCGAACTCTAAGAGGGCAGATTTACAGTCTGCTGCGTTTGACCGCTTCGCTACCCCACCGTTTCCAATAAAGGAGCGGATAACTTACCCGAATTTTCCGGTTTGTCTACTATCATTTAAGGGAAATTTACTATAAATCTATCCCTATCATGAATGCTTCCTTGAAACCGATTATCTGTTGCGGCTATACGCCGTGCGTACAGCGTATTATTGAATTCCAGTGCCTCGAGAAAGACGTGGTAAATCGCGCATCGCGCGTAACGGTCGGTATTGGCGGAAAAGGGGCGAACACAGCGCGGATGGTGACGCAGCTGGGCGGCAAAGCAGAACTGATCGGTTTTGCGGGCGGCGCAAACGGTCGCCTGCTCGAAGAGATGCTGAACGACGGGGGCATCGCGTTCCGGCATGTGGATATGGAGGGAGAAACGCGCATCTGCCAGACGCTGGTAGAGATGGGAAACCCGGAAACTACTGAGCTGGTGGAGGAGATGCCGCCGATCTCTACGGATGAATGGAGCCGGATGGTTGCGCTTTTCCAGTCCTTGGACCTGTCGGAAGCAGTTGTCCCCATCTCCGGGAAACTTCCATCTGGGGCACCGGTCAATGCCTATGCACAGATCGCCGGAATGGTAGCGGAGCAGGGGGGGCGGGTGATTCTGGATGCGCCGGGAGAACCGCTGCTGCTGGCGCTGGAGCATAAGCCGTTCGTTGTAAAGATCAACGATGTCGAATTGCTGCAGACGGTGGGCGGCGACGACCTGATGGCAGCCTGCCGCGACCTGATACAACGCGGGGCGCAGTCGGTGTTGATCACGCGCGGAAGCCGGAGTGCATTCTTCTTCGACGGATCCCCGTTTCGGCAGGCTCAGGGCAAGCAGACCTTGGAAATCTTTCCGCCCGAGATCGAGGCGGTCAATCCGGTCGGCAGTGGCGATGCCGTGACGGCCGGGATGGCGGTTGATCTGAGTCGGGGCAAAGACCTATCCGAAGCGATCATTACCGGAATGGCCTGCGGTGCGGCCAACGCGCTGAATCTTGTTTCCGGCCTGCTCAAACCCAATGATGTCGAACGGCTGCGCAGCGAGGTAAGGTGGCTGGTTAAGCCGCTTTCTGATCTTTAATTTCCCATCCGGGAAAGACAAGAACCGCAGGATGGCACCTAAGTGCCCGGACGATCCTGACGGATTCTCCCACGGAAACATCGACAGACTTCTTTGCTTTTCGATAATCCTTCATTCTACTTTTTCCTATAGTCATGGGCTGTTGTCAATCACCTGAAGATCAATCCGGTACATTCCAGATAAAGCGTCCGGTTTGGAGAAAGCTTTCCGCCTGCTGGATGCTTTGCTCCGATTTCCGCATGACGGCTTCGCGGGTATTGAACGCATTGTGAGGGGTGCAGATGACATTCGGCAGTTCCTTCAGTTCGAGAACGGTGCGAACGATGGGATTTTCCGATGAGTGCCCGGTGCGCAGCGCAATGGCGAGTTCGCTTTCGGCATCGTAGACATCGATGCCGACTCCGCCCAGCTGCCCGTTTTCCAGTTTATCCAGCAATACATCGGGAGGGGAGAGCTCACCGCGCGCGATATTGATAAACAGGGAGTCGAGCTTGATGCCGGACAACTTGTCGGCATTAAAATATCCTCGGTTCTCTCTGGTCAAATTCATCGCGCAGACAATGATGTCGGCCTCCGCCTTTTTGCTGTCGTATTCAACATAGTCGACAAAATCGTGCTTCCTGTCGGGATCAACGCCCCAGACGGTCATGCCGAGACCCTCTCCAATGCGGACAATTTCACTGCCGATATTTCCGACACCAACCACCAGCAGTTTTTTCCCGGCAACTTCACTGCCGGTGATCCCATCGCGGTGGAAGGTTTTGAACTGGTCGATTTGTCGCGGCAGCTTGCGGTTGAGTGCCAGCCATAGCAAAAGAGCCTGCTCGGCGACAGCACGGGCGCAATAGAGGGGGAGGTATGCCAGCGCGGCGGATGTACCGGTGGCGGCGCGGTAGGCCAGTAGATGGTCGTAGCCGGTGCTGCGGGAGAGCAGAGCGTCCATCATGTCCGACCACGCAGAAGGTATCACAGACTGTGTGCGCAAACTGATAATCCGTGCAGGAGGGGCGGTGTGGCCGGCTTCCTGTATGGTGGCGGTGGTAAAACCTGCGCTGATGGTATCCGGCAGAAAGGATTTAAGTGCGGCTTGCTCCTCCTCAAAGGCTTCGTAGAAAAAAAGGTCGTGAAGCGTCATTTTTGCGTTCCTTGGATTTTTGGCGCAGGTTCTGGAAGAACTCCTGCATGACGGCTTTGCAGTCCTCTTCCATCAGTCCGGTTTCGACTTCGACGGCGTGGTTGAGATCGGCATCGTTGAGGATGTTGAACTTGGAGACGGCGCCGCCGCGGACAGGATCGGTCATGCCCCAGACGACCTTCTTCATGCGGGAAAGTACGAGCGCACCGGCGCACATGGGGCAGGGCTCCTTGGTGACATACATCACGGCGCCGTTGAGCCGCCAGTTGCCGACGGCCTGCGTGGCCTGGGTGATGGCGAGGATTTCTGCGTGGGCGGTGGGGTCGTTGAGCATTTCGGTCTGGTTGTGCGCCTTGCCGATAACTGCGTTGCCGAGCACGATAACGGCGCCGCATGGCACCTCACCTTCAGCGGCGGCCTGCCCGGCCTCGCGCAGCGCCATGCGCATAAACTGAATGTCAGGGGATAAGTTGTCCATTTTTAAAAGAAATCCTAATGGCTAAGTTCTAAATCCTAAACAAAACTCAAACGACCAAGCTTCAGACCCAACGTACCTTTTTAATTTGTGATTTCCAGCTTTGGTAGTGTTTAGGATTTAGATATTGGGGATTCGAGTTTCTAGCTAGCCAATGCGGCCTTGTCGCAGGCTAGTTGGGGATGATGACATTAAGCGCGCTGGGCAATACTTCGATACGCACGTTTGTATCGGTTTTCATCAATTCCCCGTCGATCTGGATGGGCGAGGGTTTTTTGCGACGGACTGTCATGGTTTTAAAGTGCCGGTTAGTGACCAGTGGATGTTGGTGGAAGGTTTTTTCGATGAGGCGGTGGATTTGGCTAATGACCAGCGGCATGTCGTTTTTCTCGATAGCAACGAGTTCGAGGTCACCACTATCGGCCTGGGCATCGGGCGCAACGGACACGTCGCTGCCAAACTGCGAGAGATTGGCGACGGTGAAAATGAGCGGATGCTTAAATTCCAAGGGGGTGCCATCAATGTCGACATGGAAGGGTTGCGCCTTGTACTCAAGAAGCTGCTGCGCTCCGGCCAGCACATAGGGGACAATGCCCCGGAACGGGAACTTTTCAAAGGCTTCCACCAGTGCGCCGTCCCAGGCCATGGAGCAGGTCACGAAGAACAGTCGTTCATTGACCTTGCCGACATCGATAGGCGTTGTGCAACCCTCCAGCAGGGCCTGTGCGGCGGCGGCGGGTTGCAGAGGAATCTTGAAGTGGCGGGCAAATCCATTGCCGCTTCCGGCGGGTACCACGCCCAGCCGCACGTCCGTGTTGACGAGTTCGGAGCCGATCGTATTTACCATGCCGTCGCCGCCCACCACCAGCACCGTATCGGTGCCGCGTCCGATGGCGCGGCGTACCTTCTCGGCACCGTCTTCTGCGGACTGGCTGAACTGGAACGACACATCGTGCTCGGGTGTATCCCATATTTTTTCGATAGCGGAGATGTAGCGGTAGGGGCTGCCTGCGCCAGACTTCGGATTTATGAGTACAAGGACCTGTTTCATGGTTATTCCAGACTTCGGAAACGTTGTAGCACACGGTGGCGGTTTGTGAATAGAGATAGTTGCCGGATTTCACCCATAAAAGATTGTTGGACTAACTGCTTTCTCTTACCATCTCCCTTGATTTTTATGAAAACATTTTTTCTCAACTTCTATAGACTAGGTACCTTTGTCCTGATGGTGGTCCTCGCTTCCTCATGCACAAAGATAGGAAACTATGCAGAGAAAAGGGCGGATCATGCCGCCTATGGTAACATCGGTGCGGCGCAGCAAATTGCCTTGGGAAGCGCTGTCCCTTTTTCCATTGACGATGAGGAGGCGCAAAAGCTTCGTGAGATGCTGGAGCAGGATGCTGTTGCTGAGGCGGCGGATCTGTTTTCGCTGGCGGACACACTGGCCATCGCGATGGCCAACAGCCGGTCGTACCAAACCCGCAAGGAATCACTCTTTATCCAGGCACTGAACCTCACCGAGGTGCAGAAGGATTTTAATCTGAACTACAACGCGTCGGCCGAGGCGGGAACCACGTTTACGACCTACAAAGATGGAACCACTGAAACCTTTGGCGACAATGGCGTGGATGCAAACGCCCGCCTCGGGGTGAGCAAGTTGCTGGCTACGGGCGCGCGGGTGAGCCTGAATTTCAGCCAGAATATGCTGAACTATTATACCAACCCGGACGCGAGCGATGCAAACAATGCACTTACCTTTAGTATAGTTCAGCCATTACTTAATGGCTTCGGCCCGCTGGTCACCAAGGAGCCGTTGCGACAGGCTGAACGGGATATGGTTTATGCGGTGCGAGACTTCAAACGCTACCAGCAGGATTTCGCGATCGATATTTCCTCGCAATATTATTCCGCCTTGCGATCACTCGACCAGAGGAACAACGAGCGGAAAAACTATGAAAGCTCCATTCTCAACCGGGAACAGAGCGAATCATTTGCCAAAGCAGGGCGAATCGCCGACTTTGAGGCCGCACAGGCGCGGCAGAGCGAGCTCAATGCGGCGGACCGCTGGACGTTATCGCGCTCAAACTATCAGAAGGCGCTGGACGATTATCGTTTTACGCTCGGACTGCCGGTCGACCTGAATGTTGAGCCGGATCCTGTTGAGCTGGATCTGCTCTCACAGCGCGGATTGGTGGAGCTCGATATCACTCTGCCTGAGGCGCTGGAGTCGGCGGTCTCGAACCGCCTGGATCTGCTCAACAAGCGCCAGCAGGTGGAGGATAAGGAACGGAAGCTGGAGATTCAGCGCCGCGACTTTTTGCCGAATCTTGATGTAGGCTATTCCGTATCAAAGGAATTCGACAGTGCGGCGGGTGCCGACGTAAGCCAGAATCTGGGTGTAAGTCTGGATTTACCGTTCGACTGGACGGAAAAGCGTAATGACTATCGAATTGCGCAGATCACCTATAAGCGCGAAAAGCGGGGCATGGAGGAAGATGAGTCGGACGTGCGGCGCTCGGTTCGGGATCTGTGGCGCAAGCTGGAGCGCAACCGTTCAGTCTATAATAACCGGTTGTTAAGTGTGAAACTTTCCTTGCGGCGGGTGGAAAATACAGAACTCCTGCTTCAGCAGGGTAAGGTACTGCAGCGCGACTTTCTAGATGCCAAGGACGACCTCCTGAGTTCGAAGAACGAAGCGACGGTTGCGCTGGTGGACTATACGATCAACCGCTTGCGTTTCTGGAACGAAATCGAACGTTTTGAAATTGACCCGAAGGGAATGTGGTATGAACAGGCAGATGGAAATAGTGAAGAACCTGTGGCAGCGCCGTAGCGTTAAGATTGGTGTCGGCATAGTTGTAGTCGTGATTGTTTTACCTGCTCTGATACCGGGCAAGAGTACCGACCGCATAGATATGGACAACGCCCATCTGTGCCGTGTGCAGCGCGGCGACCTGGTGGTGAGTATCCTTCAGTCTGGAGAACTGCAGGCAAAAACCAGCACGGATATCCTCAATGAAGCGTACCGGGATGCCAAGATTACTGAGATCGTCGAAGATGGCTCCACCGTAACCAACGGCCAACTGCTTTTTGAGCTGGAATCGAGCGCGCTCAATGAGCGATATCTCGACCAGCAGTCGGATGTTGCAGAAGCGGAAGCGAATCTGAAGCTGTCTCAGGAAAACCTTGAAATCGCGAAGCTCAAGAACGCCAGCGATCTGGAGAGTGCCAAGCTGAAGGTCGAGCTAGCCGCGCTGGATCTACAGAAATATGAAGAAGTGGAATATGACCAGATGGTTGACAAGGCAGAATCCGACATCATGCTGGCCGAAGAGGAGCTGAAAAGGGCGCGCAGTGAACTGGAGGGTACACAGGAGCTTTTCGATAAGGGCTTCTCCAATAAAAACGATCTGGATTCCGACCGCTTGAGTGTCCAGCGCAAAGAGGTCGAAGTGCGGAATAAGACCGCCGACCTGGAAATCCTGAAAAAATATACGCACGTCAAAAAGCAGAAGGAGCTCGAGAATGCATTGGCCAATGCCACTGCCGCACTGGAGCGTCTCGCCAAGACCATTTCCGCAAATATGGAGAGCAAGGAAGCTTCGATCGCGTCTAAAAAGACCCGGCTGGAGATCGAGAAAAACCAGCTCGCCACCCGCGAGGAACAGTTTGCGAATACCAAAGCCTATGCTGACTTCGATGGTCAGGTGTTTTATCCCAAGGATCGTCGCTATGGAAGCCAGGCCAAGATCGAAAAGGGGGCAACCATAAATTTCAGGCAACCCCTCCTCTCCTTTCCCGATCTCAGTGCGTGGGATCTGAAGGTAGGAATTCCTGAAGCCATGATCGATAAGGTGTCCGTCGGGCAGGAAGCCGTGGCCTCCCTGGAGGCTATACCTGACCTGATGCTTCGCGGGCGGGTGGAAAAAATCAGCGCGGTGCCGGATTCGCAGGGTTGGTTCAGTACAGGAGTCAAAACCTATACCATCATGGTCGATGTCTCGACCGATTCGACGGGCCAGCTTAAGCCGGGCATGTCGGCAACGGTAGAAATTGTAACGGACCAACTGCGCAATGTTCTCTATATCCCGATCCAGGCGGTCGCTTCCAGCAAGGATAAGCATTACGTTTATGTCATAAAGCGCGGGCGGAAGAAGTTGAGGGAAGTCGGCATCGGGAAATACAATACCCAGTTCATTGAGATCACCCGCGGATTGGAAGAGAATGAGGAGTTGATGCTCTACGCTGAAGTCGAGCTGGAGGCCGATACCAAATTGAAGAAGAGTCCGCTTGCCGAGGAATCCAAGGAAAAGGAATGAGCGTTCCGATCGTCGAGTTGAAGAAGGCCGTTAAGGAATACGTGACCGGCTCGTTGCGGGTGACCGCCCTGCGCGGAATCGATCTGCAGATCGATCCGGGTGAGTATACCGTAATCATGGGCGCATCGGGCTCGGGTAAATCGACGATGCTGAATCTGTTGGGTTGCCTCGACCATCTTTCCGCCGGTGACTATCTGCTCGGCGGGGAAAGTGTTGCGAATCTGACCGATGACGAACTCTCTGAAATCCGCTCCCGGCGAATTGGATTCATCTTCCAA
>JAUVCG010000002.1 GCA_030595785.1 Kiritimatiellales bacterium
CAGAAAGAAGCTTCATACGACACTGGAAAGGAATCACCCCATGGGCGATAAGAAAAGCAAAAAGGACAAGGCCAAAGGCAAGAGACAGGCAGATGCAAAACAAGCACAAGCCGCTAAGCAGAAACTAGACAAACAGAAGCCCAGGACACCTTAAATACAGGGCCAACAAGGCAATTGAGAGTAGTGCTGATCCGCCGCTTGGCAGACGGCACACCCTCATTGCAGACGTTATGTCTAAAAATGAATGATGATGCGCCCAATCCTGAAAGGACATGGTCAGAGGCCGGGGGAATCGGCTATACGTTGGTGGACGATAACCGCTGGCACAAATTCTCAAGTCCGTCTCTCTTGTAGAGCCTGCCGGTTCCGCGCTTGCTTCGGTCTCTCTTTTTGCTATCTTTTCTCATTCGGACGCTTGGTGGTTGTTGTGCACTTGTTTGCCTATGCGCCTCAAAGCATCCGAAGTGGGCTTTGATGCAAAATAATACCACAGAAATACTACAAGTTTGTTTATTGGAATAGCTCTGTATATTTGTAAATATTTGGTTTAGACGCAGTTGTGTTAATTGCTCGGGTGGCGAAATTGGTAGACGCAAGGGACTTAAAATCCCTCGGCCTTAGGCTGTGCGGGTTCGAGTCCCGCCCCGAGCACCACCTTATAAAACCCTTGTATCATTGGCTAATATGAGGGTTTTTCTATTATTTACAAAAACCCATACTATCGTTACGCAAAGGATGCACGTGTGGTGTTCGTCTACAGGGGAATGCGAGTTTCAGGTGCCGTCTGAGGTGGTGGGCTCTCCCCCAAAGACGGGGGCAAGGGCGGGAGCTTGTGCTGGTAGGGGGAAATAATTAAATCCCGGAGTTATGCGGCAGGACGATTTCGCGCAGATAGCGCATATGCGCCTCGGTCCATCGGGCCGTTCCAGAGTAGCGATAACCGTTGCGCAGCAGGAAACTCAAAAGCTGTTTCTTGCACCGCATCAACTCACTCACCGCATCGGTACGGCCCCGGCAGACGTCACGGATCACCTCGTCGTCCACCGCCGGGATATGCACCGCCGTCAGTTCGCCCGCCCGCAGCAGTCCGGCGAGCTTACGGGCGTCGCGCCGATCCGTTTTTACCTTATCGCCCGATTTCTGAGGGATCAGCGACGGAGCCACCACGATGCAATCGTAGCCGAGTTTAATCAAACGCCGCGCCAGGACAAATCCAGTCGGCCCCGCCTCGTAGCACAGGGCAATATTCTCCTTGCCGAGCTCATGTTTTTTCTGGAACTTGCGCAGGCCGGTCAGGAAACGATCAAGGTCAGCTGAAAACTTGCCGATGAGTTCAGGCTTTTCTCTTCCGGCAAAAGCCGAAGCCATCGAATTAGTTGAACCGTTCCCTTATCCGTATCGCAGCCGTCCCGGCTGCCGTGTCGATCGAGATTCGCGGTTTTACCCAATGCCCCCGCAGGCACGGGATAAACTCCCTCCAACGAATGATCCCCCCGCAGGTTTTACAGATCCAGGGGGTGCGGTGCGGCGGCTTCGGTCTTTGTGTCCACTACGGGCTGATTTTAAGTTTTATCAGCATGGCTGCGTTTAATGTGCATGCCAAGACCGTCTACTATACCCTGGACAATGTCATGCTCGATGATGGCACACAGATGACCGGTGTGTTCTCATGGAGCTTTACCAACGATTTCGAAAAGGGCAGCGGGCAGTTTATTGCGTTGGACATCCCCTGGACGTCTCATGATGAGAGTGATCTTTTTGCCAATATTGATGTTACGAAGACCATTGAAATCACACTCACCAACAACGTCCATGACGACGGGGTGGATATTAAACTCGTTCTGGAACAGCCTCTCACGCCCACCACCTCTTCGCTGCTTGTTTTAGAGGAACTCGTACCTGGAGAGGGAGGTGAAAGTAAGTATGAGATCGGAGGAAATGGATTTCACACCGGGCAATTCCTGAGCGGAAGTATCGCCCCGATTAATGCAACCCTGAGTATTTCCACGCCCTCATCCGGCGGTGCCTCTCTATCGTGGGAGCCCGATTTTCCGGGTTATGTGCTGTTTTAAGGCCTTAATAAAGTCAGGACTGGTGCCGCAGCATCCGCCGATAAAGTCGGCGCCGGAGTCCATCAACGGCTGGGCAAAGGATGCAAATTCATCGGCTGTCGTTTTGTAGATCGCTTGTCCATCCACCATCTCGGGCAGGCCGGCATTTCCCTTGATCCAGATCGGCAGGTTGGTCTTGGCTTTCATGGTGGCGCAGAGCTTGACGAAGCCTTCAATGCCTTGGCCGCAGTTGGAGCCGATCACGTCCGCGCCGGCCTCAGACAGTTCTTGAGTGGCCTGTTCGACGGTTACACCCATCATGGTGCGGTCCAGGTCGGCACCCGCGTCGTAGACCATCGACACGACAACCGGAAGGCCCGTGCCCTTGCAAGCCTTGAGTGCGATCTTGGCTTCCTCCAGATCGGACATGGTTTCGATGACCAGCCCATCCGCGCCTCCGGTAGCCAAAGCCTTCGCCTGTTCCGAAAAAGCGTCGAAAAGTTCATCCTCGGTAACGTCGCCCATCATCAGCATTTTTCCGGTTGGGCCTACAGATGCAAAAACAAGGGCCTTGTCACCGGCCGCGCGTCTTGAAATTTCGGCCCCGGCCTTATTGACCTCTGCCACTTTATCGGCCAACCCATGGCGTTCCAGCGTAAAGCAGGTTCCTCCAAAGGTATTCGTAATAATGATCCGGCTGCCCGCTTCCACGTAGGCCTTGGCGACGGTCTCGACGATTTCGGGATTATCCAGATTCAGCGCTTCCGGTGATTCGCCGGGTTTCAGTCCCTGCTTTTGCAGTTCCGTTCCCCATGCTCCGTCGATGAGGATCGGGCGTTCGGTCAGAAGGTTCTTGATGGTATCGTGCATTTCCCTGCTCCCTTTCAGTTGTAGGGAGCCATTCTATTGATTAATCCGTAGATTGCACCGATTACCCGGATTTTTCTGCTGCAGATTTTAGGAAATAGAATGGGCAGAATAATTGAGTGGCAGAATAATTTTCTCTACTGGACGAGCGGATAAGAAATTATTCTGCCACAAAATCATTCTGCCTAAGTTCTTTCTGATTGTGCTACAGAAGTGCCATAAAGCGGGAGTGCAGGTCTTCCGATCCGCCTTTAACGATCCAGGCCAGACATTGTGCCATCCCCGCTTCGGCAGGGGTAATGCTGAATCCGGCCTTGGAATAGTCGAAGTAGACTGGGCCGTCCAAGGATTGGATATAGCCCTTGACGCGGTAGATGGCCTCTTCATTTTCAAGGATAAAGGCTTCGATCGCCGATGGAGCGACTGGGTGGGGTAGTTCAACGGAAAAGGCCGAGTATCGAGGGTCGCGGCACTTGGCATATTCACCATGCAGTTCTTCGTGTGAGCCGGATTTACTCAGAACGGAGAAATCAGCCTCGCCTTTCACGCACCGCACGAGGTTGGCCCCTGACTTGATATTGCGCACGGCCTGTTCCGTATCGGTCAGCTGCTCTTCGTCGTACAGATCACACTTATTGAGCAGGACAAGATCGGCCGCCTCGACCTGGTGGATAATATTCGGCAGGGTATGGATGAGACGCAGGAAGCTGCGTGGTTCAACGATGCTGACAATATTGGCCAGCTCGAAATACCTGCCGAGTCCCGTCTCCTTCAGCATATCGGCGATCACGCGCGGGTCGGCCATGCCGCTCGCCTCGATCACGACACCCTCGGTGTCCGGGTGCTGCTCATGGATCTTCGTCATTTGCCCGATGAACTCGGTGACGAGGCACTTGCAGAAAATACTTCCTCCGGGAATGGAAACCACGTCCGGATTTTCCGCCGACACCATGGCTCCATCCACATCGAGGGCGGAAAATTCGTTGACCAGATAGATCCATTTCCTGTCACGATTTTCCTCCACGATGCGTTTCAACAGCGTGGTCTTTCCCGTTCCAAGGAATCCGGTTATTAGGCAGATTGGAATCATAGATAGGCCTTGGGCTATAGGCTATAGGCTTTTGGTTTTAGGGCCCGACGCTCATTTTCGGCAGGGCGGCTTTTTCGATCGCCTTCACCAGTGTGGTTTGGTCGGGGATGATCGATGCAAAGGTCGGCTCGCCGTTAATGCAGATGGTCGGCAGGTTTTTAACGCCGAGTTTAACCATCATACCAATGCCTTCGCGCACCTTGATCTTGTGCTCATTGATCCACACCTTGACCATGGCGGCATCGGCAGCCATTTCAACGGCTTCCATCATATACTGGCACGGGGCGCAGGAGGTGGAGTCGAGGGTGATAACATCGAGGATCACCGCACGGGCGCCGTGGTAGTCCGGCAGGGTGACATCGTCGAACGAGTCGGCATCCTTTGCCTGAAGCGACTTGGCCGCTTCACGGGCATAGGTGTCGTGGACCAACTCGGAAACGGCCTGCAGGTTCTTCACCGGGACGGCGTAGGGCAGATCGCAGCCCGGAGCCAGGATAAAGCCCTTGCTGCCGCTCTTATTCATGATATCGAGCGTTTCCATTTTCGCGTCATCTTCATCGCCAAGCAAGAGAACGGCAGTCAGCTTGATGTTTCCGCCAAACGACTTTCCCTGGGCTTCGCAGAGCTCGCGCAGATGCGACATATCGATCTGTTCGTCCACGGAAATATTATCGGCCGTGGTTTTCGTCATCACTTCCAGGTTGCGGGTAACATCGCCGCACACAAAGATGGAAGAGATACCTCCCTTTTCACGGATGTGGTCATAGACGTTGTTCATCGCCGGCGTGACAAACTGCTCGAAGTGAGCGGGTGAAATCTGGCTGGTCATGGGATCGACCACCGCAATTACGTCGGCACCATGTTTCAGGTAGATGTCGGCCGACTTCTTGCAGACTTCGGCACAGTAGTTGATGACATCGATCACCACATCCTCTTCGTCATACATATCGAGGAAGATGTCATTGCCCAGCAAGTGGAGGGCGAGGGTGAAGGGACCGCAGATCAGTCCGTAAAGGGCGGTATCGTCTCCAATATCTTTCTTCAGCGTTTCCAGTGCTGCGGTGACAACCGGGAAGCGGCCTTTGGATTCATCGATCTCGGGCAGGTCGGTAATTTTCTTACCCATGGCCAGCGGATGGCTGGTCACAGCCGGGGGAACTTCATCGGCCCAGTGCAGGTCGCAACCGAGGATTTCGGCCTCGATCTGCAGGTCGAACATGACCGGGAGGCCGTCTGGATTATATAGTGATTTTGCTTTCTTGAGTCCTTCTACAAGTAACACTGCCGAGGTGAGATATTCCGTTGCCGTCTTACCGATAAGGTATCCGCCATGGCATCCCACAAAAGGAAGCCATGCCGGACGTTCGGTTTCTTTGCCGGCGATAGCGTCTAAAAGAATCTGTTTTCCTGTCATTTTCATCTCCTTGATTAAATGGTCGGGAAATAATAGAAGGATAATTTAATCCGTATAGGTTGTTATGGGCATTAAATATGTCAATCTTGCTGTTTAATGCGGTTTAGGTGTCCGTATTAATGGTTACGATCTGCTCCGTGTGATCTGCGGAAATTTTTGCTCCGGGCGGAACGACGAGGAAATCTTCCGGATTCCAGTTCCCGTTAAGCAGGCAGCGGATAAGGGTGAGGTCGCCGGCGACTTTTTCATAGTTCCACTGTTTGGATGCGGCTTCTTCCCGGGCGATCTTTTCAAAGCGGTCGTCGGGCTCAACGCCCATTTCAATGAAGGTAATCTGTGAATAGTTTTTGCCTCTATCACAAAGTTCTTCCTTCAGAAATTCGGCGTTGTCTTCGCCATATTTTTCGACGAGCTGCTCGTAGGTCATATCCATGCCCAGCTGGTTAGGGATGGAGAGCTCTTTGAGTTCTTCGGCAACCTCGTCCCGTTCAATCCATCCCGTGGTCAGGAAATAGGTGCCGAGGTTGGCGTCAAAGTATGCCTGATATTTTTTACGGCTTCCGAAGAAGAGGGTAATGCAGTCATGTGCGCGTGGCAGGATCAACTGAACTCCGCGCGCCCTGAGTCCGACAAGCCCATTGTTGCAGAGTCCGTAGCCCAGAAGAATGGCATCGTAATCCTGTTCCGAAGCCTTATCCACTTGCGCCTGAAGCCGCTTGAGCATTTCTTCGGTCGGAATATCGTGCAGGCCCTTCTGCAAAAACTCCAC
This sequence comes from Kiritimatiellales bacterium, assembly GCA_030595785.1. Taxonomy (GTDB): domain Bacteria; phylum Verrucomicrobiota; class Kiritimatiellia; order Kiritimatiellales; family Pontiellaceae; genus Pontiella. Next base: position 6,192 of record JAUVCG010000002.1, read on the forward strand.
ATCAATTGCGTGGGGTGACTGCTCCAGCAGGAACTCCATCTCCCGGAAAAATATCTCGCAACTGATTAGTTTAAACTTCATAGGATTTAATCCGTTGGTATTCAATCTGTAGCACAATGGGTAAAATGAAAAACGTCGCTGGAAAACAAGAAAACGGCAGATAGTAGCAACCATGTTAATTTAGTCCAACCTAGCAGAACTGGATCCAAAACGAAAAGAATCCTGCACAACCGTGACCGAATTCGAAAAGTGAAGTATACGTTTTCTGGTTCCGTGTGTTCAGTGTATTCCGTGGTTTATATTAATTCTGTCCAGTGTTGGGGAAGTCGTCCTCGTCGAGGTTGGGGATGGCGAGGGCTTCCTGGAAATAGTTGGTGAACCATGCCGTTTTGTTGAGTTCAACAATACGCGGACGGTCGATGATTTCGAGGTAGGCCGGCCCCGCGCTTCGGTCGAGCAGGGCGAGTCCCGCGCCGGCCAGGGAACCATTGCCGATCACTTCATAGTTTTCGGTTCCAATGTCTGGAAGAAGTCCCAGGGCAATGGCGTTTTCAAGGCGGATGTGCTTGGCGAAGCCACCAGCGAGGAAGACCCGATCGAGGTCGTGAATGGTTTTTCCCAATTCGGCCAGAAGGGTCTTCAATCCGGAATAGATGGCGGCCTTGGCCTTGAGGATTTCGGCGATGTCGTGCTCGGTGACGGTGATGGATTCGCCGGTTGCCGACTCGTCCGGGGGGACCAGCACGCACGCATGCATCCCGGAAACCGACTCGTAGCACTCTTTTTCCTTGAGCAGTTCCACGTCGTAGCGACCCATGGCATTGATGAGTCCGCAACGGAAGCCTTCGGCAATAAAGTCGATGATGGCGGAGCCGCAGAGCCCCATGGGAACGGGGTCGCCGATGATGGTTAGCTTGAAGTCGAGGTTTTCGTCGTAGCGAATGGTATCGATGGCGCGGCTGGCGGCGCGTGCGCCGTGCAACAGTCCTGCGCCTTCGAAGGCCGGACCAGCCGCCGTGGCGCAGGCGGTTACCTGGTCGTCGTGGTAGGCCACCATTTCGCCGTTGGTTCCAATGTCGACCAGCAGGACCAATCCGTTTTGCTTGCACAGCTTGGCCACGTGGAGGTCGGAGGTGATGTCGCCACCGACATAGCCCGAGATGGCGGGAATGGCTTCGACCACCGCATCGGGATGGGTGTCGATCCCCAGCGCGCCGGCCGGGCTTTCGAAGGTTCGGCTGACGGGATCGAAGGGGAGCACGCCGATGCTGACCGGCGAAACCCCGTAGAAGATATGCATCATCACGGTATTGCCGGATATCGCGAGGTGCACAATATCGTTTTTGTCAATGCCGTGGTCGGCGCAGAGCTTGTGGATGATGGGATTGAGGGTGTGGTTGATCACCAGCTCTTTCAATGTCTCGAGACAGCCGGGTTCGCTGCAAAGCGATATGCGCGAGACAACATCGTCGGCCTTGAGAATCTGCTGGTTGTAGAGCGATTCGCGCCCGAGCGTCCCGCCGGTTTCCAGGTTGATTAGCGCCGCCACCACGGTGGTGGTTCCAATGTCGACGGCAAGGCCGTATCCGGAGGGGAAACGAGGGTTGAAGGTGTGTTCTGGAATATCCATTTCATCGGCGATGCGGGCTCCTTCGAACGAAATAACGGAAGCGCGGGGCAGGAAGATTTCGGCGGTGTTTCCCAGCACATGGGCCTGGCACGAAAGCACTTCGCGCCGTTGCTCGGGATGAACCTCGATCTCTTCGTCGAACACGCGGTAGCGGCCTTCGCCAAGCAGGACATTGCAACGGCCGCACGATCCCTTGCCGCCGCACTTGGCCTCGAGGTTCTGCCCGGCGGCGCGCGCCAGCTCCAAAACGCAAAGACCGCTGTCGTTTTCGACAGCGGTCGACTGTCCATCGAAATGGAAAGTGATGGCCATGCGCGTTAAGCGGCGAGGCCGAGCGCGATCTTCGCGGATTTAACCGCTGTGTTGGCATCATCGGAGTATCCGTCGGCGCCGATTTCATCAGCATATTCCTGGGTGACGGGTGCGCCGCCGATCAGAATCTTGGCGCCGCAGTTGCCCAGGCCTTCGATGACTTCTTTCATGTAAGGCATGGTGGTGGTGAGCAGTGCGCTGAGCAGGATAACCTGGGCGCCGCCATCGACGGCTTCCTTGTACTTATCCACATCGCAGTCGACGCCGAGATCCATTACTTCGAAGCCCGCACCCTTGAGCATCATGGCGACGAGGTTTTTACCGATATCGTGCAGATCACCCTTGACGGTTCCGATGGCTACCTTGCCGATCGGTTCGTGTCCGGCCTCCTGCAGCAGCGGATCGAGAATGTCGAGACCGGCCTGCATGGCGCGGGCGGCAATGAGCATTTCCGGCACATAGGCTTCGTTGCGCGAAAAGCGGTCACCGATCTCCGCCATAGCTGGAATCATGGACTCCATTAAAATCTCTTCCACATTGGTGCCGGCAGCGACGAGTTCATTGACGATGGATGAAACATCCTTGCGTTTACCTTTCAAGACCGCTTCATAAAGTGCTTCGTTTTTAGCCATATCTTCTTCCCCCAGGTTTGTTTGGTTATTTGGTGTTGTATACTATCCTGTTTTTTTAACCCTTAATTGCAATCTAAAATAGAACAATAGAGCTGAAAAACAAAACGATCTTGCTGAATTGCTTGATTTGCAGTGTCAGCGGTCGGTTTTGTTACTTTGTCACATGCCAATATTTCATTCGATTGCAACTCCGCGCGAGTATTGAAAACTAGAACAATCCTGTCACTTTGCCGGTCTCCACGTCTACATCGATCTTGCGGAAGCCGGGGTTCGATCCGGTGCCCGGAAGCAGCTTGATATCTCCCGCAACCGGGACAACAAAGCCAGCGCCCTTGTAGATGAGTACATCGCGGATCGGCAACGTCCAGCCGGTTGGCCGGCCCTTGAGGTCGGGATTGTGGGATAGGCTCAGGTGGGTCTTCACCATGCACATGCCCATGCGGGCTATTTCCGGATTGCTCTGGAATCGGTTGATTTTTTCTTCTGCCTCATCAGACCATTCCACACCGTCCGCGCCGTAGATTTCAGTGGCGATTTTTTCGACGCGATCCTTTAAGGGCATGTCGAGTTCGTAGAGGTAGTCGAAGGTATTCTCCTCCTCGCAGGCCGCCACGACGGCCTCGGCCAGTTCAATGGCTCCGTCGCCCCCCTTGAGCCAGTGCTCCGAAACCGCGCATCGGGTGCCGTGTGCTTCGGCCACTTTACGCACGAGCTGATGCTCGGCTTCGGTGTCGGTGTAGAAGCCGTTGATGCAAACGACCGGGGTCGCACCACTCTTCTTGACGGTTTCAATATGTGCGACCAGGTTTTCGCAACCGGCTTCGAGAAACTCCAAATGCTCTTCGGTGTAGGTCGGATCGAGCGGTTTCCCGGGTTTCACAGCAGGGCCTCCACCATGCATCTTCAGCGCGCGAACCGTCGCCACAATAACAACCGCATCGGGTTTCAGGCCGGAGTAGCGGCATTTGAGGTTCCAGAATTTTTCAAAACCAATGTCAGCTGCGAATCCGCTCTCGGTGATTAGATACTCACCCATGCGGATGCCAAGCATGTCGGCAATTACTGAACTCTGACCAATGGCAATATTGGCGAACGGACCCGCATGAACGAGGACGGGATTGCCTTCAATGGTTTGCACCAGATTGGGGTTGAGCGCTTTAGCCATTAGAGCCGTCATTGCGCCATCCACTTCAAGGTCGGCGGTGGTGACTTCTTCGCCGGAGCGGCTATAGGCTACGACCATTTTTCCAATGCGTTCGCGCATGTCTTTCATGCTGTCAGAGACGGCCAGAATGGCCATGATTTCACTCGAAACGGTGATCTGAAAGCCAGATTCCATCTCATAGCCGTCCATCTTGCCACCCTTGCCGATGGTAATGTTGCGCAGTGACTGGGCGCAGAAGTCGATGGCCCATTTGATCTGCACGCGTTCGGGGTCGATATCCAGGCGCGGGATGCCAATCTTGGCGAGGCGCTCGTCATCATAATTGTGTTCGTGCTGCATACGGGCGGTGAGCGCCACCATGCAAAGGTTGTGGGCGTTGGTGATGGCGTCGATGTCGCCAGTGAGTCCGAGCGAAAACGGAGCCAGCGGGATACATTGCGCAAGGCCGCCGCCGGCGGCGGAGCCCTTGATGTTAAAGGTGGGGCCGCCGCTGGGTTGGCGAATGGCGCCGACCGGTTTCTTTCCGATTTTGCCGAGTCCTTCCACGAGCCCCATCGTCGTGGTGGTCTTGCCTTCACCAAGCGGGGTGGGGGTGATGGCGGTCACATCCACATACTTACCGCGGGGCAGATCCTTTACGCGGTTCCAGGCCCGCATGAAATCGATCTTCGCTACGCTTTTCTCCATGGGAAGCAGCTCGCCGTATGCCAGACCGAGTTTTTCAGCGATCTCCTGAATGGGCTTGATGTTCTGTTCTGCGGCTTCGGCAATCTGCCAGTCCGCCATTTGGGTTGGGTCAAGTTTCATAGTTTTTCCTGGTTTCATTATTCAGAATCCGATTATTGTATTTATTTTCTGAGGCTGTCGCAGAATTCGCCCATCAATTCGATAGCATCGTTGGTTTTGTCCATGTCGCCATCCATCGCTGCGTAGGCGGATACCAGCTCGACCAGTTTCGGGTCGGCGGGCTTGGCCCCGAATTTATGGGCGGCGTTCACGATGCCGGCATCGAGGCCGTACTCCATCGCTTTTTCAACGTAGGCGCGGCAGATACCGATCTTCCGGCCGGGCAGGTCGCGGCAGCAGTTGCTCACGCCCATTGAGAAATGCACGCCCTTCATTTCCGGATCGTTTTTGATGACCTTGATGGTCTCGAAAGCGCGGTAGGTATAGCCGGGTACGTCCGGCATCATCGGCATGTCGATGGCCAGCGGGAACACGGTGGAATCGAAGAAGATCTCTTCGGGCTTGAAGCCGTGCTGCATGGCCTTTGCATAGATTTCTTTGGCCAGGGCAACCAGCTCCTCCACCGAATGTGATCCGCCGGGGCCGGTGGCCGCGTCTTCGCTCATGAGCAGGCCGATGAACGAAAAGTCGTATTCCTTTTTCAGCGGCATCATCTCATCCGCGGTGTAGGTCTTGATGGAATTGACCAGCGGAGGCTTAACGGGATCTTCCGTGTTGTACCATTCCTTCAGGCCGGCCAGCAGTACGTTGTCGTCGGAGCTGTCGATGCAGGCCGGAACGCTGCCGCCCCATTTACGGACAAGTTTAACGTATTCCACCATGATATCGATGGAGAGCTGCGGGTCGGATTCGCCAAAGGCATCCATGTTGATGGCGATATAGTCGGCACCGTTGGCGGCCTGCTCCTCGATCAGCGCGCGGATATAGTCGAGCTGAGGGCTGTCGGTTTCGTAGGCGCCTTTGCCCAAGGCGTGCAGTTCGTGCATGACCGCGGCGTGCCTGGGAATGGAAGCGTGGATGTCTTCGCCGATCGTGATGATTGCATTTTTCATGGTGTGATCCTTTCCGAATAGATAGTTCAAAATCGATGATGAATGTTCAAGCGTCGCAATACGGGGATTATTGATGGTTTTTCGCAGCCGTGCCAAGCCGCCTTCTTCGGCTTTTGCCGCCCAATAAATCTGCTCTCCGCGGCAGATCACGCCGTCCTCGTTGCCGCAGGTTCCGTCGGGCTTGGCATCTCCGCAGGGTGCGTTGGCCAGCCCTTTCGCACAGCCGCCCAGTGTGCAGTAGCCAAAGTTTTCCGCAAGATAGCAGTCTCCGCACTCCTCGCATTCAAAGGCGGCGTGCTTGGCGATACGCTCCATGGCAAAGAATGATTTTGCAGCCCATCCTTCCGGCTTCTTTTTCGCACCGGCCAACTCCATGGTTTTTTTGAATCCGTGAAATCCCTTGTGGTCTGGATCGAGCAGGGATTTGTGCATAAAGTTGAACCAGCGCTGGTGCAGCGTCTGTTTGCCCGGTGACAACTCCTGCTTTTCGCCCTCTTGGTCATAGAGGTAGAAGGTTTCTGCCGGCGGCCAGCACAGGTTGTCCTGGAATTCGACCCAGCCCTCGCCGATTTCGGCGGCACGCTGGAGGATCTTGCAGAACGTGTTATGGTCGTGCACGCCCCCGAGATCGATGCCCGCATAGCCCAGCGCCTTGTACATGGCAACCTGTTGCGCCGCCCGTTCGAGATGTTCTTCGGAAGTTTCCGATTTCAACTTGGCCAGAAACTCATCACTCACATGGCAGCCCGGCAGCTTGCCGGTGTTCATCAGGCGCGGTGCGGCGTTGGTGGTGGTCAGAAAATAGACGTTTCCAAGCACGGGGACATTCAGCTTGGCTTCTTCCATGTAAAACTTGAGTTCGAGCGATTTTTTCCAGTCCCATCCCACCTGGGTAATCAGGAAGCGTGCCCCACAGGTGACCTTCTTTTCCATCTTGAAATATTGCTGCAGCTGCGACGGCTCGGAATATTTGAACGGCGAAACGGCGGCGCCGGCAACCAGCTGCGGTACCTGATCGAGGTCAGCATGCTTTCCCTTAAGCAGTTCCTCGCGGTTCATCCGGGAGATCTGCTGGAGCAGCCCGACCGCTTCCAGTTCGAACACCCCCTTGGCGCGTACCGGCACATCACCGGTCAGCGCCAGCACCGTTCGAACGCCGCGTTGTTTGTAGCCGATTAGCATAGAATTCAGTGCGGATTGGTTATGATCCTTGCAACTGATATGGGGAATATAATCAAGACCGTCGAGCAGATCCGTCATCGCCAGCTGCGCCAGCACATCCGAAGGATCAAGGTTTGAAACGCCGCCCGGGTTTTGCGGCAGTGCCACACCGGCGAAGTCGAAGCCCGCAGGAATATCACTTCCCCCTGCCGCCTTGTGTGCTTCGAGGAACTTCATGATAGGAGCCATGCTGTAGCCGCGCCCCGATGTCAGCTCGGCGATGACCGTGAACTCCGTATCTTTCAATAAGCTGTCTTTAAGTCGTTTCATGTTGGGTGCCGTTTCCTGATGTTCAATAAGGCTTGCATATGGATGCGATAGAAAATAGGTGTATCGTCTTTTAAAATTGTATGATCTTGCTGTAATCGTTAGTTTTTGTATTCAGGGCATAACTGCCTTTTTTATAGATGAGTTATACCGATCTTGTCGAAGACGTTGAATTATACCACCGTGTTAGGGTATAAAGTATGTGGATTGAACGGGGGAGAATAGGATAGTTTGGGGATAAATATTGCAATATTGCTGTTGCGGGGTGTAAATGCTGGGGTTTCAGTCTAATTTATCTGGCAAACAGGAATATTCTATATGTCGATCTTGTCAAAGCGTCTTTTCGGTTTAGTGGCCGCGGATTACCGTAAATCATACGGTCAGAATATTTGCATGTCGGATTGCGACGGACGAGTGGCCATGCCCGAAGTGTCGAATCCTATCGAAAACCTGCCGGCGTTATGTCATTTGCGCTGGCACAACCTCAACGAGTCGCTGCGTTGGGGCGAGCCGCAGGTGTTTTTTGTGGCACCGGGCATCATGAGTTGGATGGTACCCATGGTGGATAAAACCGAACTCAAGGGAGGGCTGTGCGGAGGATATATTCTACTGGAAGACGATCCGCAAAGCATCATTGCCTCGGTCAACTATTTTGTGGGAGAGGGTGCAAAGCGCAAGGACGCCCAGGCGTTTGTCCGGGGATTGGAACCCTTCGAGCAGGGGCGAGTGCGCGAGGCGGCAGATCACCTTCATGAATTGTTTTATCAGTACAGTGGATGGCAACCCTTGGAGCTGAAGCGCAACCGCGATCAGATGATGCAGCAGCGACAGATTGCCGAAGAGATCCACCAACGTAAGGTCGAGCAAAACCGCGCTTATCCTTACGATGACGAACGCATTCTGCTTTCCCTCATCCGCGTGGGTGACCGGGCCGGTGCACGGAAGATATTCAACAAGATGCTCGCCGCCATGTTTCTCTATTCCCCCAAACAGGTGGTCGTTCGTGCGCGTGCGATCGAAATGATGGGTTATCTCGTGCGCGCAGCGGTCGAGGACAGCCCGTTGATGGAGCCGTTGATGGAGCGGCACATGAACTGGATCGAGCAGATTGTTGAGACCAGGGACTTTGATGATCTCTGCAATGTGTTGATGGAAGCACTGGATGACTTCATGAACAGCATTTTCCTGCAGGGCGTCAGTCCGGTCAGCCCCGCCGTGGGTAAGGCCCTCGACTACATTGCCGCAAACTTTACCGAGTCGGTCTCGCTCGAGGAAATTTCCAATGCCGCCGGGTTGAGCACCTTCCGCATAGCGCATTTGCTCAAAGAGGCCACCGGAAAGACCGCGTTACAGAATATCCACTACCTGCGCATCCAGGAGGCGCGCCGCCTGCTTGAAACCAGCGATATGTCCTGCACCGACATTGCCTACGAAACCGGATTCGGTGACCAAAGCTACTTTATCAAACAATTCCGTAAGTGGATGGGCATCACTCCGGCAAAATATAGAAAGTCGTTTCGCAGTTAGTCGAGGTGGTAAGAGCCGCCATCTATATAGGAGCTCATGGGATTAGTCTTATTTTATGCGGCCGAAGGCAGAGCACCTCGGCTGTAGCCGTGGATATCTATGAATTTAGATAGGTTAAAGTTTCAGTTCCAACGGTATGTCCAATGCCCGGGTTTTTAAACAACGGCCCCATCAGTCACTGCTGGATTATCCGGTACTCACAAAAAGCGATTGTATCAATACCAGAGCTTGGGCGAGGTTGGGTAGGTGCGGGTGCACGTTTTATCGAAATAGGCACCAAGGGGAAGCTGTTTCAGGTTTTCAATGTTGTCATAAAGCCACGAATTTGACGCGCTGTAAGCGATAATCTCTCCCCGCTCATCCTTAACCGTCACCAGGTTTCCGTGATACTTCCTGCCTCGGGAGGCTCCACGCAGATCATATTGTATCGTCCGGATTGTTTTTTCGCTGCTGAATTTATGGGATCTGTCATTTTCTTTGCCTGGGGTGAAGGCACTTTCCTGGCGATCAAACAGAATGAATTTGTTCCCCCAAACCTCAGTTCCTATAGCAAAAAATTCTATGCGCAACGTGTGATTATACCTCTTGGAGCTGATCTGCTTAATTTTCGCACCGAACACATAATCCAAAATTTGGGGGGGAGGCAGCTGGGCGAAATAGTTGGACGGAGGCATCTTGATAATCAACTGGTTGCTTTGTTGAAAAAAATCAACCTTGAATTCCGGCGGATTAGACAGTTCGATATATGCAATGTCTTCCGGCGAGAGTTGCGCCCGCGGGATCTTCTTTGTTTTTCCGCGGGCATCCTTAAGGATCATTTTATCACCGCTGCTGCTGACATATTCCGCTTCAAATGTCTTTCCATCCGAACTCGTCCATGTCCGCATTTCGGCTTGAATTGCTCCAGCAAGTGCGACAAGCATGACTGTGTATATAATTCGTCTCATATTTTTCTCTTCACGGTTATCCCATATCACGCAAGCTATCAGATTCCCTAACTGTGAATCAACTGTCATGATAAAAGCAATCTCAACGGACCTATGCATCTATGTGATACGGTCTCTTGCTGTGATCCAAATTTGTGTTATAAACCAATAAGTATTCAGATATAAGTGAATTGTCAGGCATAAAGCAGGATTAATTGTGAGAGTTCTCATTATTAGCGGGATCCATCCCGCTCAGTAGGAGCAGTGTTTATGAAGCGCAAAGACAAGAAAGCCGGGAAACCCGGGAAAGCCGGCAAAGGAATGTCCAGTGCAGTGCTGCTGAGCATCTTGATTCACGCGGGACTTTTTCTGCTTGCCGGGATGCTGGTGGTTTTCACGGTCGTGAAGAAAGAGGATAAGAAATTCGAGCCTCCAAAGGCGGTTGAGCGTCCCAAGATGAAACTGCGCAAGCCGAAGGTGAAGCCATCGAAATCATCAAAGCCCAAATCGACCACGCGCATCGTTACCCGGGTCAATCGTACGTCCATGCCCGACATTCAACTGCCGGAGATGTCTGGGATGGGTGACGGACTTGGTGGCGGACTTGGTGACGGTTTTAGCATGATGCCCGATCTCGGAGAACTCACTGTATTCGGTAGTGCGCAGGCGATCGGAAATGACTTTATCGGTACGTTTTATGACTTAAAGCGTAGGCGAGATGGTTCTCTCAGTGGAGTGGCTGATATTGAGACTGTGTCTATATTGGCTAATTTCGTTAAGAGCGGATGGAAGGAATCTCATCTGAGCAAGTATTATAGTTCGCCTAAGAAGCTGTATGCAACCTGCTTTATGATACCAACCTTGATTTCATCTCTTGGTCCCATGGCCTTTGATGAAGCCGATACGGTAGGTTGGTGCTGGGCGGCACACTACAAGGGGCAGCTGGTGCACAAGGATGCGATTACATTCCGGTTCTGGGGCCAGGGCGACGATGTGCTCGTGGTTCGGGTTGACGGGAAAATCGTGCTCAATGGCAGCTGGCCGGGGGGAACGTGGAATACACAGAACGTTCTTAGTCCGACATGGCAATCTTCCGGCACCAAATCACGTATGTATCGGATGGGAAACAACCTGGCCGAAGTGGGGGACTGGATCACACTTGAGCCCGGTGTTCCACTGCCTATGGAAGTTCTTCTTGGCGAGGTGCCTGGCGGGCATTTTGACGCGATGCTGGTTGTGGAGGTCAAGGGGGGGGAATATGAGAGAAACCGTCAGGGTGGTCCGATTCTTCCCATGTTCACTACGGAAATACCTTCCCATGAAATACTTGATGCCATTATTCCCATTTTGATGCCGGGAGAGGCCTCCTTAACCAACGGTCCGGTCTTCAAAGACTATTAGCCTCTGGCCGCCCATAGAAATCCTCGCCTGTCCATTTTGCGCGCTGTGCCGGAGTTGATATTTTCCGGTACGTGACCGAGGGCATTGTAGTAGACCCGACCTTCACCCCACCTTTTCGTCCAGGCCACAGGCATCTCGGTGTGACGGTTTTTGTCATGCGGTCCTTCGGCAATCAGGAAAGGTGTCGCAACCTGCATGACGGCGTCCGCGCAGTATTTATTTCAGTTCGGGAACGTCGACCCATTTCCGCTCTTTCCAGCTCTGCATACCGAGCTCGGCGAGTTGGACGCCCTTGGCTCCTTCCATAAGAGAATAGTTCCATTCGGTGTCGAGCACAACGTGCCTGATGAACATTTCCCACTGAATCTTGAAGGCATTCTCATATCCAATGTTATTCGGAACATCTTCCCAGCAGTCGAGATGGTCGATCGTCTGCGGAATATCGGGGTTCCAAACCGGTTTCGGCGTATTGACGGCCGCCTGGGTTTTGACTTCGCGCAGGCCCGCTACTGCCGAGCCCTTGACGCCATCGACGTGCACGGTCAGCAGATCGTCGCGGCGGACGCGGGTACACCATGAGCTGTTGAACTGAACCATGGTTCCGTCTTCGAGAACAAACATGGCATAGGCGGAATCGTCGGCTGTACATTTGAACGGAGTGCCGTCTTCGGCGCGGCGCTCGGGCAGGTCGGTCGCGCCGTAGGCCACGAGGCTCTTGACCGGGCCGAATATGTTGTCGATCACGTAGCGCCAGTGACAAAACATATCAATCATCATACCGCCGCCGTCTTCGGATCGGTAGTTCCAGCTCGGGCGCTGGGCAGGCTGGTCGTAGTCCATGCCGGTGAAGACCCAATATCCGAATTCGCCGCGTACGGAAAGGATCTTGCCGAAGAAGCCGAGTTCCTTAAGCATCTTGAGCTTACGGAATCCGGGCAGCCAGAGCTTGTCCTGCACAACGCCGTTCTTGAGGCCGGCATCGTCGACCAGCCTGGCGAGGCGGACCGCTTCTTTCGTTTCGACGGCGGTCGGCTTTTCGCAGTAGATCGCCTTGCCCGCCTTCACGGCCATTTCGACAAAGTTAGCGCGCTGGAGTGTGCCGGAGGCGTCGAAAAAGATTTCGTAGTCGCCGTATTTCCCGTCGAGCGCGCCCTGTACGTCGGTGGTGTATTTAAAGGCTTCGCCGCAGGCGTCATTGCCGTATGTTTCGGCGAGTTCTTTGAGCGCATATTCGCGGCGTCCGGTCAGGATCGGGTCGGGCATAATAATGAGATCGTTGCCGACTTTAATTCCGCCTTCTTTGATGATAGCAGCAATAGAGCGCGCCAGGTGCTGGTTAGTGCCCATGCGCCCGGTCACGCCGTTCATGATGATTCCGATACGTTTGATTTCCATGTTGAATCTCCAGTTCAATGTAGTTGTTAAGTTGATGGTTGTTGGTTGATGAGGATCGTTTAAATCGTTCAAGCGATGCTGCGCATCTCGTTGAAGTCGCGAAAGTCGAACTCCTTTTATTGCCCAACCCGGCTCAGCCGGAACCAATTTAACAGAAGAGCGCAAAGATCGCGAAGCAGGACGGTTGCCTACCTTTGCGAACGTTGCGACCTTGGTGTAAAAAATCCTGTGTAAACATGATTGAATTTGGAAAGTAAGGTACTAAAGCCCAGCGCCTATGGCCTAAAGCCTTCTAAATAATAATCGGCCCTCCATCGGGCATTTCGGTACACTGGGGCTGAGCGCCTTCGGGCAGGGCGGGTACGTCGACGCCTTCTTTCGGGAGGGTGCCGGCCAGCTCCTGTCGCCAGTGGGCGACGTCGCCGGCGGGGCCGTAGCAGTAGATGAAGTGCAGCGGCTCATCGCCAATGTTGGTCATTTGGTGAAAGACGGTCGGCGGAATCTGAACAATCTGTTCGGCCGTCATTTCGAGGCGCTCTTCACCGAGGCACATTTCGCCGCGACCCGAAACGACGAAGTAAACTTCTTCGGATTCCTGGTTGTGCCACGGAACCTGTCCGCCGTTGGGTTCGAGAGTAACATAGCCCATGCAGAAGTTATCGCATTGGACGGGCGACATGCCTCCCACAAGGTTTTGTGTCAGCCGCCGCGCGGGATAGGTGCGGCCTTTGATTTCGTTAAGATCTCCGATGATCATGGTTTTCTCCTTCAGGGTTACAGATAAAACTTCAGGTAGGGTTCATCATTTGCGAGGCGCTGAACGTAGAGGGCGGCTTCGCGGGCGTGGTAGTCTCCCCACATGCTTGATTCTCCGCACGGCACCACCTGACCTTCCGGAATATGGTCCCAGCCGTTCGGACGATGGTAGACCGAATGCAGGATGAGTCCCTGATGGGATTCATCGAGGCTGAGATAGGTGTCGCCGATTAGCGTTTTCATGGTGGTCAGGCCGGCCTGCATATAGCGTTTGGCCGCCTCCGGTTCCTTATCCTGCAGATAACGGCCGAGCCGCAACAGCCCTTGTACGCCGATCGCAGCGGCGGAGGAGTCGATCGGTTCGGCGTCGTTGAACGGATCGGATTCGCGTTCATTAACATCCTCTCCGAGCTTGTGGGTGTTGAGTGCGCCGGTGTCCCAATAGGGGATGCCGTCGGTGGCGGTGTTTTCAATATAGAAGTCGCAGGTGGCTTTGGCCATCTTCAGCAGGAAGGCTTCGATGGCTTCGCGTCCGCCCAGCGGTTCGAGCTCGGTGTCGTCGACCGTGGACAGAAACTCCAGCTGCTCCGGTGCGCCGACCATGACCCAGGCGAGGCCGCGCGTCCAGGTGGTGAAGGGCGAAAAGCCCTGCTGCGAGTTGGGGCATCGGTAGTTGCAGTCGTTGAGGTTGAAGATGCTTTCGTGGGCCGTACGTCCCCAGAGGTCGTAGTAGTCGCGTCCTTCACCATAGTAGACCGCGAAGTCGGCTGTTGATTTTGCATGGTATACGAGCCGCTCAAGCAGACTCGTTTCCTTGTCGTTCTCGCCCATGAAAGAGGAGCCGAGCTGATGTGCCACAGCCAGTGCGCGCAACGAGCGGATCGTGTCGGCAAACAGCGAATGCGGGCCGTTGAACGAATAAATATATCCACCATCCGGCAGCGTGGTCCAACGGCGAGCCTGTACCGAGCCCGAGGCCTTGAGAGCTATTTCGTAGAAGTTGCGTTCCCATTCGTTTTCCGGAATCCGGCCTTCGTTCATCAGACGGAGCAGGTTGCCGTAGGTGCTGACATTGTTGAAGCCGTGGTCGTGTACACCGAAGTGAGAAACGTGCGTTGCCATCTTATCAACGGTATTTTTCTTTCCCATTTCAAGGAAAGACGCATCGCCGGTTGCGTCGAACTGCAGGATTTCGGAGCCATATTGAAAGCCCTGCGTCCATTCGGTCCAGCCGCGCGTGGTGTATTGCCCTTCAATCGTGAAAACGGGCGATCCGTTTGCTGGGTCATAGTTTTGATTTAGATGGTTGATCTTTTGGCCGGAAGCCTTCCAAAAACGTTCCAGATCGGGAAGTAGACCTGTCGCAGTGAGGTTATTATTGATATCCATAATATTTCTCCAAAGATAAATATAGTCATAAATTATATTGCAACAGAATATTGTCAAGCGTTATATTGAACTCCTTCAAATGAGGAAAATAATGGGATCTAATAACGAAAACGGGATGGATATGTACAATTTTTCGGTATTGCGTGACCTGCGCAAACGTGCCGAAATGACGATTGCCGATCTTTCCGCTCGTACAGGCATATCGCCGGCGGTCATTTCAAAGCTGGAGCGGAATCAGACGACGGCCGAACTCAAAACACTCTTTCGGTTGGCACGTGCGTTCGGGTTGACCGCATCAGAGATGCTTGCGCTGGTCGAATCGCGTACGGCCCAGTGCAAAGATGAGACGGATCGACGTGCAGGAGATTTCCATTTCAGGCAGATCGAGTTTGCGAACAGCAAGTGTTTTTATGCGGATGCTCCGAAGGGTGCGGCCCGGTCCAATCCGGATGCTCATCGCGACGACTTTGAGATCTGCTGGGTATTGGAGGGAAAAGTGCGCATTGAACTGCCGTATGAAAGTCATGTGTTGTCTACCGGTCAATGCCTCCAGTTCGATGCGGTTTTTGAACATACCTATGAAGTATTGGAAGACTGCCGGATCATCATTCAGCATATCAGTAAAGCGAAGCGGTTTTAATCAACAAGGGAGTCCAGGCATGAAAAGAACAGCATTGGTAACGGGCGGCGGTAGGGGGATCGGTTTTGGCATTTGCGAAAAGCTGGCATCCGACGGGTTCAACCTCGTTTTAAGTGGGCGCAGCGATGCATCGAAAGTGGCGGACTCCGTCCAGGCCTTGGAAGCCATGGGTGCGGAAGTGCTCTATTGCTCCGGCGATGTTTCTTCCGCTATTGATCGCGCAGCGATGCTGAAGGAAATCAAGGCGCGCTTCGGCCGTCTCGATGTACTCGTCAATAACGCCGGTGTCGCACCGAGGGTTCGCGCCGATATCCTTGAAGCGGATGAAGACAGTTTTGAATGGATCATGAAGATTAACCTGCAGGGTCCCTACTTCCTGACACAGGCTGTCGCCAACTGGATGATAGAACAAAAACAGGCCACCGACTCTTTTGAAGGCTGCATTATCAATGTCGGCTCCATCTCCGCAACGGTCGTATCGCCGAACCGCGGTGACTACTGCATTTCGAAGGCCGGCCTCGGCATGATGAGTTCGCTTTTCGCAGCGCGTCTGGGCGAGTTCGCTATTCCGGTCTATGAAATTCGGCCGGGCATTATCAAGACCGACATGACCGCAGGTGTAACCGACAAATATGACAACCTTATTCATAACACCGAGCTACTGGTCGAAAAGCGTTGGGGGCTTCCGGAGGACATCGGCAAGCTTGCCGCGGCCATGGCGCGCGGCGATATGCCATACGCATCCGGGCAGGCTATATATGTGGACGGCGGACTGACCCTTCCGAGGCTGTAGGGCAATGAGAAAATCCGTGTACGCAGAACGAATGGCGGATATGCTTCGCTTTCTCATAAAAGGAGTGCGGGAAACCCACTTGCGGATCCGAAATATATTGAAGGAGTAAGATCATGACCTACATACCTGCAGCCCATCGTTATGAAACCTGCCGAAGCATGCTGCAGTGCGCGTTTGATCTGGGCATCACTCATTTTGATCTGGCAAACAACTACGGGCTGCCGCCGGGCTCGGCTGAAGAAATGTTTGGCCGCGTTTTTAAACAGGACTTTATCACGCATCGCGATGAGTTGCTGTTATCTCAAACTATCGCGGGGAAGAAATGCGCAAAGCCGCCGCCATTCTTTGAAGGTGGAATGGGCGCGTCTGCATTTTGACCTTTCCTGAAGAATGGCCTATCCTGTGGCCGACTATGAGATTCAGACTCTACAGGTTTATGTGGGTGGCGGTGTGTGTATCATCTTTTATCGGTGCGATGGCCCGCGCGGATGCACCGGCGGTAGAGTATAAAGCGCGGATCAGAGGCGCGGGTGATAGTGCGCTTGAGAAGGCGATCAAGGAATCGGCTCTGACCTTCAGGTTGGAGGACCGCCCCCCTGCAACAATGGGCCAGCTGCAGCGTCGCATCAACGGCGATCTTCCAAGGATTGAAACCATTCTCGAATCGCGCGGCTATTACGATGCCGCAGTTGCGGCAGAAATCGATAGGGAGCGCGATCCCGTCCGCGTCACCTTCAACATCGAGCCGGCTGGGCAATATCGTTTTGATCGCGTTCAACTGCGCTTTCTGGGCTCACCGGATCCATCGCTGGAGAAAATCAAACCCGCACTTCGCAAGGGTAGCCGGGCCGTGGCTTCGCGGGCCTTTGAAGAGCAGCAGCGCATCATCGTACTCCTGCAGCGCAGGGGCTACCCGTTCCCGAAGCTTGAAAAACGAACCGTCACGCTGAATCGTGAAAACCAAACGGTCGATGTGCTGCTGGAGTTCAACCTGGGTGCTTCGTCGGTCTATGGTGCTTTCGAAGTCCATGGGCTTGAGTCGGTCAACCGGAAATATATCAGGCGCCAGCTGCCCTGGAAGCCGGGCGACCCTTACGACGCGAAGCAACTCGACGATTTTGAGAATAAACTGCTGGGCACCGGTCTTTTCGGAACAGCTCGTGTTGTGCCGCAGCCGGGAGAGGCGGGCACCAACGCAATTCCTGTTAAGATTACCGTCACCGAGCGCGATAAGCGCACGGTTCGCTTCGGGGTGAACTATTCCGATATCGGTTTCGGCGCAAACGCGCGGTGGGAGCACCGGAATTTTTTTGGAAGCGGAGAGCATTTAGAAACGTCGTTCACCTGGTCGCAGATCGAGTTGGGCGGAAATGTTTCGCTTACGCGCCCCGGCTTCCTGCTGGCGAATCAGTCGCTGGTTCTTGATCTTGATGCTTCGTACGAAACGCCGGATGCCTACGAGTCAAGAAAGGCGCGCGCCACGACGATGGTGCTGCGCGACTTTACGCAGGAAATTCAGGCGGGGCTGGGCGTGGGATACCAGTATTCCCACGTTGAGCAGTTGGCTTCGGACGAGCGCTACAGTCTGGTGTTTTTTCCATTGCAGGCGGCTCTCGATTATCGCGACGACAAGCTCAACCCCGTGCGTGGTGCGCATCTATTTGGTCGCACGGCCTTCTATAAGGACACCATGGCCAGTGACTCATTTCTGAAGAGTGCCTGCGAGGGCCGCCACTACCTTACACTCTGGAAAAGATACCGGCTCTCGAGCGCATTGCGCCTGACGCTCGGCAGCATCGACGGCGCTTCGATCAATAATGTGCCTGCCGACGAGCGCTTCTATGCCGGCGGTGGCGGTTCGATCCGGGGCTATGAATATCAGGCCGTGGGTCCCTCCGCCGCCGACGGTACTCCGCTCGGTGGCGACAAGATGCTGGAATTTTCTACCGAGCTTCGGCTCCAGCCCGGCAACAAACTCGGCTATGTTGCATTTGTTGATGGCGGCACGGTCTATAACGACCTTCTTACGAATGCCGACCGTTCATTGCGCTATGGCGCAGGGTTGGGGTTGCGCTGGTTCACCGCCATCGGGCCGTTGCGCGTGGATGTGGCCTATCCGCTCAACCCGGATTCAACGCAGCGGGAGCGGGTGCAGTTTTACATTAGTTTGGGGCAGGCTTTTTAATGAAAAAGAGAACGTCCATCGTGTTGAAAAGCCTCGGAGTGCTGGCGCTCGTGCCGGTGCTGTTGCTGGCATTGCTCCAGACCCCGCCGGGCAAGGCCCTGCTGGCATCGGCGCTGTCACGGAGCCTGAGTGGTTCGGACAATCTCGATGTGCGGATCGGAAAAATCAGCGGGTGGATTCCGGCCGCGGTCCGGATCGACCACCTCGAGATCGGCGATGCCGATGGGGTATGGTTAACCGCCGACGGGCTGCACTGCCGCTGGATGATCCGGGAGCTTGTGGATCGCCGTATTCGCGTTGCGCGGCTCGGCGCAAATACGATCGAGCTGCACCGTTTCCCGGTGGCCGGGAAGTCCGACGGGCCATCTCCCAACGATCCGCGCGAGTTCCAGCCTTTGGAAATCATGTTGGATAAGCTGGCGATCGAACAACTGAAGCTAGGTGAGCCCGTGGCGGGCATGCCGCTGGAATATGCCGTGCATTCGGGCGGTATCCACTTGTTGCCGTCCGGGCGTTTGACCGGCGAACTGCGTGTGAGCGGCGATGCCGATGGGCGGGTCGAACTCGACGCGCTGCTCGGAGGGCAGCGCGACAATCGGCTTGTGATTCTGGCCGAGCTGGATCGAATGACGAAGCCTTCGTTTGGCTTAGACCTTTTGTCTGGACATGCGGAAGCCACGCTCACCCGCGCAGGAGTACGCGCCACGGTGGCCGCATCCGTGCGGAAGGATGATTTCGATGGACAGCTGTCTGCCCAGCTGGAATATGCCGGGCGGCAATTGCGGGTGCCGCATTTCGGGATTGTTACCCCCGGCCATTCTGCGGGAGGAAATCTCTCGGTGGATTTCTCTCAGGAGACCACCGGTATCCTGCTGGATATTCGCATGGCAGATGCCGCGACCAACACCTGTTCAATCCACGCCGATGCGACCGTGTCCAGCAGCAACGGCCAGTGGGCGGTGGACTTCCACCCCTTGGATTTTCAGTGTCTGGAGCTGGTCAGCGGTTCGCTGGTGGGAAAGGTTTCACCGGATCAATTGGCGCTGAACGGATCGTTGGAGGAGTTTGATCTGAATGGCCTGCCCATGTCTGGCATCTCCAATTTTACCGGAGGGGTAGGCGGAACACTTTCGCTGTCGGGTTCTCTCGCGAAACCGGAGATTCGGGCTGAACTGGATATGCTGGGGCTCACATCGACCCAGGAGGCGCTCGACGAACTACCCGAGCTCAACCTCCATCTATCGGGCGGGTTGGCGGACGGAACCATGCAAGGCTCCTCGATCATCACCAATTCAACCCGTGGCCGTATGGCGGCCGGGTTCCGGATGCCGTGCGCCTTCTCACTCGATCCGTTCCTTTTCAAGCCCGACCTCGAGGGGATCCATGCCGACCTGTCGGCGGATGTGGATATGGGGCTTCTCAATCAGCTCGCACTGTTCAATAACCAGCGGATCGCCGGGAGGCTTGTGGCCGAGCTGGTCTACGACCGGAACCTCTCGGGCTCGCTCCAGCTGGAACAGGGGACCTATGAGCACTTTAAATGGGGTGTTGTTGTGCGCGATGTATCACTCGACCTGGCCGCCACGGATGAGGGGCTGCGCATCGATACGGCCACTGCAACGGATGGCGATGCCGGTCGCATTGCAATGACGGGTGGCGTGGTTTCCAATCAACTGGCGCTGGCACTGGATCTCACCCGTGCGGCCATTGTCAGGCGTGACGATGTGGAAGGAACACTCTCCGGCCAGTTTGAAATTACGGGGCCGTTGTCCCGCCCGGCCGTGATGGGGACTTTAACGGTGGACCGCGCGGATATCCTGATCGACAACTTTGCGCCCGCTCTCCCGCCGCTGTTGACCGACTACGATGCTTTAGCCAAAACCAATACCGTTGATGTGGCAGAAAAACAATCACCGCTGCCTTTCGGCCTGGATGTGCAGGTGGATTTAGCGGATCAGGTGTTTGCGAATGCCTCAATGATCGATTCGGTCTGGGGCGGAAACCTGCGGGTGAAGGACGTGCCTAAGGGCATCTCGGTGAGTGGATTAATCAAGCCGAAGCGCGGCTATGTCTCCTTCATTGGAAAAAAATTCCGGTTCATCGACGGGCAGATCGATATGGATGGCGCTGTTCCGGCAGAACCTTCGATGACCCAGATTACGGCGGAATACAGCCGGAGCGACTTTACGGCTCGGCTGATCCTTAACGGACGGTTCGACAACCCCGGATTCAGGCTTGAATCCTCGCCCGCTATGCCAGAGGATGAGATCCTTTCACATGTGCTGTTCGAGCGGGATACCTCGGAGATCACACCGTATCAGGCCTTTCAGATTGCGGCGGCCGCCCGGCAGCTTTCAGGCGGATTGAACGGCCCGGGCTTCATGTACCAGATGCGGCAGGCGGTGGGGGTTGATACATTGGAATGGCGCGAAGGTGCAGGGGATGGGGAGGCTTCTTCGGTGGCGGCCGGGAAATACCTTACTCCGGCGCTTTACGTGGAGGTCAACCGATCGCTCGATGAAAGGGGCGACACCGGTATGCTGGCCGAATACGAGGTAACCAAACACTTTTCCGTCGAAACCAGTACCGGCCCGAAGATGCGCCCCGGTATCGGCGTCAACTGGAAGAATGACTATTAATAAGAGAAGGAAAACCGATGATTACACAACTTGCACATGTCTGTATCTATTCGGCCGATCTTGAGGAAACCGCCCGGTTTTACTTCGAGGCACTGGATCTCGAAAAAGGCTTTGAGTTTATCAAGGACGGAGAATTGTTCGGCTATTACATCAAGCTCGGCAGCAATACCTTTATCGAAGTGTTCAAGGGCGATCCCGGCGAAATCGGGAACATTAACCATATGGCCATTCAGGTCGATGACATCGACCGGGTCATTGCCCGGATAAAAGAGCACGGATATGAAATAGAAGAGAAATCGTTCGGAGCGGATCACTCATGGCAGGTCTGGGTGACCGACCCCGACGGCGTCAGGATCGAGTTTCATCAGTACACGGAAAAAAGCCTCCAGCTAACCGGAGGCCAGTGTGTTGTAGATTGGTAATTAAAAGGGGGATTGCATATGCGCTCGGCATCCCGGCCGGATACCTGGTCTTTGATTGTAGGGCGGGGGCCGTGACCCCGCCACATTCCGCGATCATGGATCAGGGGGTAAAGCAGAAGCGTTGGCGGTTATATTGAGAAGGGGGCTTTCGGGCCTCCGTTTTTTATCCGGTAGAGGTTTGCCACTAATAACGAATTTCTGTAAATCCTGTGTATACACGAAAGGAGCTAAACCATGTCAGTAATAAAAGAACTGCAATCAGAGATAACCCGTCTGGCCCGCAAGGAGATCAAAAAGGAACTCGATCCGGTAAAGCGGATCAATGCTGCTCAGCGAGGATTGATCGCCAATCTCCGCAGGGATGTAGCCGAACTTCAGAAGGAAGTGGCCATGTTGAAGCAAGAGCAGGGCCAACCCGCTCCGGTGGTGGATGAAGAAGCGGTGCAGAACTTCTGGATCTCAAGCAAGGGCGTAGTGTCTCTGCGGAAGCGCCTGCAATTGACGCAGGCTGAACTGGCCGTGCTGGCCGACGTGAGCACCCAGTCTGTTGTGAAGTGGGAAAAGCATGAGGGCAAGATCCCATTCCGCAAGCAGGAGACGGCAGTGAAGATGCAGCAGATCCGGGGCATGAGCAAGAGTGAGGCCTGGGCCAAGTTTGAGTAGGAGATCTATTTACCGGTTTGAGTGAGTAGGAGATCTTTTCAAGGAGGCTGCCGACTCTATCCATCTTCTGGATCGAAGGGCGGAAGCGCAACGGCGCTTCCGCCTTTCTGTTTTCGGGGATGTGCTGATGAAAAACCATTTTTATCTGATCGTGCGCACGCCGGATGCCGATCTGAGTCGGGCCATTCAGTGGCTGAAGGTGTCGTGCAGCATGGGGATTAACACGAAGTACAATCGTGGGATCGGGGAAATGCAGATAACATTATTATAGGACTGACCCGAATGGCACTATAGATACGGCAGGAAGGTCTGCGACCATTCACGCCCTACAATTCGAAACGGCTGAACGTAGTGCCTTCGGGGCTGGTGCGGAGGTTGTTGCGAAGGCGGGGTGAAATCCTTGGACTTGAACCCCTTTATGCGGTAGAGCTATTGCATGAATATACAAGGATCTTTAGTTAAGCGTTGGGGTGTTGTTCTTTTGACGGGGCTCTCGTTTTGCGGGTTGGATACTGTGGCCGGGGAGTGGCCGGAGTTCCGTGGTCCGGGGGGTGATGGCCGGGTCGAGGGATCGGCCCGGTTGCCGTTGCGCTGGAGCGAGACTACGAACGTGGTCTGGAAAACGGAGATTCCTCACGTGGGCTGGTCGACTCCGGTCACGATGGGCGACCGGATCTGGCTGAGCAGCGCCACGAAGGACGGGCACGATTATTATGCGTATTGCGTGGCGGCCGATACGGGTAAGATTCTTTTTGAAAAGCACCTGTTCCATTGCGATACGCCGGAGTCGCTGGGAAACAGCGTGAACTGCTATGCCGCTCCTTCGGCGACGCTGGAGCCGGGCCGGGTCTATATTCATTTCGGGAGTTACGGGACGGCTTGCCTGGACTCGGCATCGGGCAAGGTGCTTTGGAAGCGCGATGATCTGCCCTGCCGTCATTATCGCGGGCCGGGATCGTCGGCGATCCTTCACGACGAGTTGCTTATTCTGACATTCGATGGCGTGGACCAGCAGTATGTCACCGCGCTCGACAAGCGCTCGGGCAAAACGGTCTGGCGGACGGACCGGGACGTCGAGTGGAAGGATCTGGACGATAACGGCCAGCCCAAGCGGGATGGCGATTTCCGGAAGGCGTTCGCGACTCCGATTGTGATCAAGGCCAACGGGAAAGAGCAGCTGATCTGCCCGGCCTCTTCGTCGGTATTTGCCTACGATCCGCAAACGGGAAAAGAAATCTGGAAGGTGGTGCACGGTAGCCATACCGCGTCGGTCAGCCCGGTATTCAGCGAAGGATTGGTGGTGGCGGCGACGGGGAACCGCCCGGCCGAGCTGCTGGGCATCCGCCCGGATGGGAAGGGCGATGTTTCGGACTCGCACGTGGTCTGGCGTTTCGAGGGCAAGGATGTGCCCACCACGCCTTCGCCGCTTGCGATCGATGATCTGCTATTTGTGCTGAGCAACCGGGGTACGGTTACATGCCTTGAAACCAAAACGGGTAAAACCGTGTGGCGCGAGCGCGTGGGCGGAAACTATCTGGCCTCTCCAATCTATGACGGCGAACGGATCTATTTTTTCAGTGCAAACGGAAAAAGCCTCGTGATTCGGGCCGGACGAACGTTTGAGCAGTTGGCCGAAAACAAGTTGGACTCCGGCTTCAATGCCTCGCCCGCGGTATTGGGCAATTCCCTGATTCTGCGAAACAAGACCCATCTCTACCGGATATCGGAGCAGTAGGACCGTACCGAATAGCACTAAGTTAAGCGTAAATAGCGCGCGGAACCGTCTCCGGTTGCCATTTCGCTGCGCTTCATTGCCGCCACGATGTGTCGGCCTCTCTTCGTGTCACTACGATGGAACTTGTAGTACGTACCCGATCCGCATGCTGGGGAAATTCTTTGTAGTATCCTCCCAGCGAAGCGGAGAGGAAATGTTGGTGTGTGTACGTAGATCCCATCTCCACTTTGTTTCGATGCTACGTAGACGCGCCTCCTATGTAGTTCACTCGCAACAAATTGATATAAGCAGCGGATAAGTGTGCAGAAAAATAATCTGCCCTCCGTTGCCTATATCAATCCGTTGCAGAAAAGAGGGTATCCTTCCTTCTTTCGGGTTCATAGAGCCGCTCATATTGTACGGATTTGGTACTGGAAAAGCCGGAGATACAGGGGCATGCTACCTCCATGTTAAAGCGCGGGACAGTGGACGCGTCACAGTGAAGCACAACAGGAAAGGAGCCTGTCATGAAAAGAATACTCGCATACGTACTGGCCGCTGGAGCGGTTTCCGTTCTTTTGAGCGGATGTGCAACGGAAAAGAAGGCGGAGGAACACCCGAAGGCGGAACATCCGCAGGCTGAACAGCCGAAGGCCGAACACCCGTCCAATTAAGTAGATGGACGTTACGGCCCCATACAAAAAGGCATGGCGGGCGACCGTGGTCTGCCCGGCCGCCTGCCTGTGTATCTTTATCGCCGGATGTTCCAGTGTCCGGACTCCGCACAATCCGGCAGCCGAGCCGGTTCCCGGGGTGGTGACCTCGGACATCGATGCCGGCATCCGGAAGCATATCCGCGAGGTGAGCGAAGCCCATGGCGGAATCTTCCCGCTGGTGGATCACGGCGAAGAGTTGTCGCTGAGGTTGGTCAAGGTGCACACCGAATATCTGGCCACGCTCGGTCCGCACGAACACTTTGCCTGTGTCGATCTGGTCGATGCCAACGGCGATGTCCATGATGTGGATTTTTTCATGCACGGGGATCCCGGCAACATGGAGGTGACCCGTACGATGCCGCACAAGCTCAACGGCATCCCTTACTATTTCTGGGAACAGAACGATGAAGAAAACTGGGTCACGGTTCCCTCCGATCAGGCCTCGCAAAAGCTGATGGGGGTGATTGCCCCCGTAGATCATTTTACGTTCCGCTATCGGGCCGCGCTGCCCGAAATCACCGGCCCGGCCAGACTATGGATTCCGCTGGCACAAAGCGATCCGTTCCAGACGGTGGAAACCAAAGCCATATATGAACCAAGAAAACACCGCATCCTCGACGAGCAGAAGCATGGCAACAAGGTGCTGTTCTGGGAGCTGGGGCCGGAGGACAGCGGCACGTACATCGACATTCGCTATGATGTGCGGCGCATTGAAAAGTCAGCTTACGTCGATCCAGGCAGCGATCCGTCCGACTATCTCGTCCCCGACCGGCTGGTGCCCGCCGATCCCTTTTTTGAACAGACGGCGAAGGACGCCACGGTTGGAAAGCCCACCGACCTCCAGCGAGCCCGGGCGTTGTACGACCTGGTGATCGACCAGCTCAAATATGCCAAGGCCGGCGAAGGATGGGGCCAGGGCGACGCGGTCTTCGCGTGCGATGCGCGGCGGGGAAACTGCACCGACTACCACGCCTACTTCATCGCCCTGGCCCGCTCCATCGGCATCCCGGCACGATTTGCCATCGGTGCAGCCATTCCATCGAACCGGGATGAAAGCGGGGTCGATGGGTATCACTGCTGGGTTGAGTTCTTTGCCGAAGGAAAATGGTGGCCGCTGGACATCAGCGAGGCGGACAAATATTCCGCCCTGTCCACCTATTATTTTGGACATAACCCGGCCAACCGCCTTGAGTTCAGCCGGGGGCGCGATCTGGTAGTGCATCCGGGGCCCGCATCGGGGCCCATCAACTTCCTGGCCTATCCCGTCCTCGAAGTTGAAGGCTCCCGGGTTAAAACCAAAATCGACTTCTCGTTCCAGCGGTCGGCCGGCTCTGCAGAAGAGGCGCTTTCCGGCCGCTCCCCACCAACCCGCCCGGCTCCGGCCGGCAGCGACGAAAAGCCCGCTCGAAGTGGAAAACCAGCTGCATAGGGGTATCTTCGAGCCACTGTGTTGCCCGTGTGTTTTAAAGAAAAAGGTACCCGTCCACTTTGGTCCACCGTACTTGACCAACAACTTGACTAACCGGACATCGTGGATAGCTTACATTATGGATTTCCTTATGTAAGGATGAGGTGCAGTGCTCGCTTGCACAATATGGGATCTTCAGGAATGATCCATTCCTTGCCCCGGTAGCTCAATTGGACAGAGCATCGGACTTCGAATCCGAGGGTTACAGGTTCGACTCCTGTCCGGGGCGCCACCTGTGGTTTGTTTAGCCGCGAGAGAACGCATAGAACGCAAAAGGTAGGGCGGCATCGCCGAGGCCGCCGTTTTTTCGAGGGGGCGGGGTCAGGTCTTAATGCCTAAAGCCTAAAGCCTACAGCCTCAAGCCTTTCGGGACCTATGGTAGTTTTTTTAATCAATAATTGGTAGAAATAATAAGTATAAGATATAACTAGTAAAAATAATTAAGGGTATTATTTAGAGACAGCCCCTTTGTCGGATGGAGCCAGTTATGGAACAGTTGATTGTTAAGAGTGGGATTGATGGAAAAATTCTTCTGATTCGCGGGATTCAGGTAATGCTGGATCGGGATCTGGCGGAACTCTACGGCGTTGAAACAAAAATTCTTAATCGAGCGGTGAATCGGAATAGTGACCGGTTTCCCGAGGAGTTCCGTTTTCGACTGACCAAGGAGGAGTCTGAAAACTTGATGTGCCAAAATGGAACCTCAAGTTTGGTGTCACAATATGTAATACCTGATGACGAAGACTTGAGGTCGCAAAATGCGACCTCAAGTGGAGCACATGGCGGGCGTCGCTATTTTCCTGATCCTCGATGAAACCGCAGTCTATCACATCGGTGCATCCTTGAAGGATCTGGGCAAAAAATGGTTCGCCTTCTCCAAAATCGAAAAGGATGCGCTCAATATTGTCGAACGGCTTCCAAAATGAGCAGAATAGTAAACAGGAAGATTTCCGAACTGCTTCCCTGAATTTCTCGGAAAGTGGATAGAAAAGGGTAGGGCGGCATCGCCGAGGCCGCCTTCTGCCTACAGCCTCAAGCCTTTCTACAATGCCGCCGTTTTTTCATTCCTCGCAGAGCCGCAGAGATCGCGGAGCATGAAAACAAATGTATTCCGACGGAAAAGGAATCCAGTACATCCTGCTAAACGCGCTCTGCGCACTCCGCGCCTCTGCGAGGAACATGTCTGTGTTGATCAGTGGCATTCTTTCGCCAAGCTAAAGTCTAAGGTCTACAGCCTAAGGCCTCGCGGCAACGCCGCCTAATACTCGCGGTATTCCGCAAATCCCCCTGCGACAAGCTTGTCATTAATGTTCACAAATCCATCATTTTCAGGCAGCCAGATTTCAGCGAGGTAGCGGCCATATTTTCCGCGCTGGTCCTTGATCGTTTCAATGATCACTTCCTTGCCGTCGATTAATTCCCGCAGCGCGTCGCGCGAAGCGATGCCGACGGCTTTGGTGTCGCCCGTAAGCTCCGGTGCATTGATGCGGACAAGCCGCAGTTTTTCATTGCGGAGCCAAATGCCCAGTCCGAGATCGATATCCACCCGGCAGGTATCACCGTCATACACCGAGCGCACCAGCGCGTTATAGTGGTAGAGTTCGGCCTCCTTCGAAATCAGGTTCAGCTTCTTTCCCAGCGCATCGATATACTGCTCCAGCGTTGCGATCCGGAAGTCGCTGTCACCATTTTCCAGATGGCTGATCGTCGACTGCGCAATGCCGGACCTTTCGCTGATTTCAGTCTGTGACAAACCACTTTTCCGCCGCTCAAACCTCAGCAGCACCCCGATTTTTTGACCCTTTTCATCACTCATCATGCCCTCCAGGCTATATCGTATACGCTATAAGAAGCATTTTTAATGCCGATAAAAAGGAATAAATATAGCGAGAACGCTATAATAACCAAGACTGATCAACCCCCTGATTCAGTGCCCTCCCTCCGAAACTCAGGAACTGCTCGTCCAAATCAGAAAGCAGCTGAGGGATGTACCACGAAATTGCCATTGCACTTCGTTTCATTGCCGTCCCTTCGGGCCAGCCTCGCTTCGCGTCACGAAATACACGAAAGTTGGATTGGCCGCAAAGGTAGGGCGGCCTCGCCGAGGCCGCCGTCTGCAAGGATTATCCCGCCGGCTATCTAGTCGTTTCACGACGTAAAGTCCTTGCCACAAAGTTCGCTACAATGAGTAGCTGCCGACTCAAACTCCTTCATTTCTTACGTGATCCCTAGTAAAAAATACTAAGGAGCTTGCAGAATGCCGTGTTCTTTCCTAATGTTTTTAATGACTCAATATCTATGTTCCTAATGCCATGAATAGAGTGAAAAAGATCCTAAATAGAAGCCTTCTTCTGGATTTGGAAACAACTCCAAATGGGAAAGTTCTGAAGGTCGGAGCGGTTTGCAGTGGTAAGGAAAGCTACTTAAAAGGGCGCTTTTCTCAGACTGATGTAAGCAAGGTGCTAAATGAGCTTGGAAAAGATGCCGACTATGTTCTCGGGCATAACATCCTCGATCATGATCTCCCTATCCTTCAGAAGCAATTTCCCGCTCTCCACCTTCATACGCTGCCTGTAATCGACACCCTGTTTTTATCTCCAATCGCTTTTCCTGAAAATCCCTACCACCACTTGGTAAAAGACTGCCGTTTGTTAAGCACCGCGTTGAATGATCCTGTTTGTGATGCCCGAAATTCGGGGCAGCTATTCAGCGACCAGTGCGTTGTTTTTGAAGCGTTGAGGGACAGTGAAAAAGAGTTGGTTCGATTTTATGCATGGGCCTTCTCGGCAACGATGCTTCCTCTTTTCCATGCATTGGAAATCGAGCCGCTCTCGGATCAGGAAGCCCGGAACTACTTCGGTTCACGGGTGACTGAACTGGGATGCCAAACCGCCGCTCAATCCTTAGCGCTGGAAATTGCTCAATTGGAGTTGAGGGAGTCTTCGGCCTATGCCTTGGCTTGGTTGCGTATTGCCGGGTCAAATTCGATCATTCCGCCTTGGGTTCGGCACCGCTTCCCTGAAGTAGCAAGCATTGTACGCCGCTTACGGGACAAAGGCTGTTCTGCCCCATCATGTTCCTACTGCCAAACGAATCATAATCCACAAGTGCAACTGAAGCGTTTCTTTGGTTTTGACGACTTTAGGGCGCAACCCGCTGCGCCGGATGGTGGGAGTTTACAGGAGGCCATCATCCGCACAGGAATGAATGATATCCCCCTCCTTGCCATCTTGCCGACCGGAGGTGGGAAATCGCTTTGCTTTCAATTACCCGCGCTGGTGCGAAATCAGCGGCTTGGCGTTTTGTCGATTGTTATTTCTCCCTTGCAGGCCTTGATGAAGGATCAGGTTGATAATCTTAACCGTCTCACGGAGTCGAATTTTGCCGCCGCACTTTATGGAATGCTTACACCACCCGAACGCGGGGATGTCATGGAGCGCGTTCGTCTTGGTGATGTTGCTCTTTTGTATGTATCCCCGGAGCAGCTACGCAATAATTCCTTCCGAAAGGTCATCAAAGAGCGCGAGATTGGCTGTTGGATATTCGATGAAGCGCATTGCCTCTCCCGGTGGGGGCACTCCTTTCGCCCGGACTATCTGTATGCTTCTCGCTTTATTCGCGAAATGGCAGAGCAGCAGGCTGTTCCTTGCCCGCCCGTTGCTTGCTTCACCGCGACAGCAAAACAGGACGTCATAGAAGAGATTCGTCAGCATTTCCAGAAGGAGCTGTCGCAGGACCTGGAACTGTTTGATGGTGGTGCAGAGAGGGTAAATCTCGACTTCGAGGTGCAGGTGGTCAATTCCGCTGATAAAAGGGAGCGCGTTCGTGAAATGCTTGTCGACCGCCTTCCTAAACCAAAGGATGGGGCGTCTGTCGTCTATTGCGCAACCCGGCACGGTACCGAAGATATGGCCATTTGGTTAAAACAAGCCGGCTTGTCGGCTGAAGCGTTTCATGCGGGACTGGAGGCGCCTGAAAAACGGCGAATACAAGAGGAATTCATCGCAGGGACCATCCAGCATATTTGCGCAACGAACGCCTTTGGTATGGGGATCGACAAGGACAACGTCCGTTTGGTAATCCATGCCGACATTCCCGGATCACTGGAAAACTATTTGCAGGAAGCGGGTCGCGCAGGCCGTGATAGAAATCAGGCGCGGTGCATTTTGCTCTACGATAAGCAGGATGTTGAAACCCAGTTTTCATTAAGTGCCTTTTCCCGGCTTACCCGCCATGACATTGCACAAATCCTGCGCGGCCTGCGCCGTGCCAAGCGTGACGATAAAAATGCAGTCGTCATAACGTCGGGGGAAATTCTCCGGGATGAGGAAGTCGATACGGGATTCAATACAACCGATCCCATGGCATCCACCAAGATCAATACAGCCGTCTCCATGCTGGAGCGGGGTAGTTTTGTTCAACGCGATGAAAACAGGACCAGCGTGCTGCAGGTTCAGCCACTGGTTCGATCAGTGGATGACGCCGTCAAGAAGATCGATGCACTTAATCTATCGAAAAAGGTTCGGAGTCAATGGCTGGAAATGTTGGGTGCCATTTTTAACAGCAATCCGAATGAAGGACTCAGTGCCGACAATTTGGCAGAGCTTCCTTCAATGGCGTTGGCGGAAGATTCCGCAGTATACCGTACACTACGCCATGACACCTTACCGGTAATACGTATCCTTAACGATATGGTGAACGCGCAGCTCATCAAAAAAGATACGTTGATGAGCGCCTACGTAAAGGTTCGGTGTACAAACGCATCAGATAAGGTCTTATCAAAAATCTGTGAATTAGAAATAGCCATGATCGCTATCATGCGCGAAGAAGAACCCGATGCCGATGGTTGGCTGGTTCTGGGTCTTCGTCGACTGAATCAGCGACTGCATGACGAGGGTTTTGCTTGTACTTCTGATGTTATTATCAACCTGTTCAAGAGCCTTGCTCTCGATGGAAAGGGGCTTGCCGGCAACCGGGGAAGCATAGATATCAAATATCGGGATAAGGAGCATTATCGCGTAAAGCTCCAACGCTCATGGGATGATTTGGCCAAGACCGCCGAAAAGCGGCATGCTGTTTCCGGGATCATTTTGAGTGCCATAATTCGTAAGGTCCCCGCGCAATCAAGCGGCGAGCATTTGGTGGAATTCAGCGAAAGCGATATGCTGGAGGCCTTAAAAGGCGATATGTTTGTGGCCGCGCAGATCAAGGATTTCAGCGCAGCGATAGAGCGGGGGCTGCTTTTCCTTCATGAACAAAAATCAATAATCCTGCAGCAGGGTTTGGCCATATTCCGGCAAGCCATGACCATCACGATCCTTCCCGAGAGTAAAGGCCGGCGGTTCACGGAAGGAGACTATTCATCGCTCAAAGAACACTACAAGGAACGCAATTTTCAGATCCATGTGATGAATCGTTATGCCAGCCTCGGCCTCGAAAAGATAACAACCGCGTTGGGGCTTGTGGCGGCCTATTTTACCATGAGCAAAACCGAGTTCGTAAAAAAATACTTTGCCGGGGAAAAGGATATGCTGGATCGCGCTACCAGTGCGGAATCCTATCAGACTATTGTTGATCAACTAAACAACGCCGTTCAAATTGCAGTGGTGTCTGCCCGGGCCAATATCAATATGCTCGTGCTCGCGGGTCCCGGATCCGGTAAAACACGGGTGATTGCACATCGTTGTGCTTATTTGTTGAGAGTTGAACGCGTTCGCCCCCATGAAATTCTGGTTGTATGCTTCAATCGTTCCGCCGCTATCAGTCTCCGGCAACGCATACGGGAGCTTGTTGGTAAGGGCGCGGCAAGGGTCACCGTTCAGACCTATCACGGTCTGGCCATGCGGCTGATTGGAGCGTCGTTCGCGACACGTCTTGACGGCAAAGGCGAAATGCTGGACCTGGACGCAATGATTCCTGAAGCCACCAGAATGCTCCGGGGGGAATGCGATATCCCCGGCCTTGAGCGCGATGAAATGCGTGAGCGGTTGCTTGCAGGATACCGGCATATTCTGATCGATGAATATCAGGATATTGATAAACCTCAATACGACATGGTTTCGGCCATCGCGGGGCGGGCCCTTGAATCTGAAAATGAAGATGCCAAGCTCTCGATTCTCGCTGTAGGGGACGACGACCAGAATGTCTACACTTTCCGGGGGGCCAACATTCAGTTTATCCGACAGTTTAAAGAAGACTACAGCGCCCGGGCGCACTATCTGATCGAAAACTACCGATCCACGGAAAATATCATCAACGTCTCCAATCAACTGATCGCGCTGAACCACGATCGGATGAAGACGGATCACCCCATTCAAATCAACGCAGCCCGTCGTTCTGAACCTGCCGGGAACCTCGTCCAGATCGTGGATTGCCAGAATACACTGCACCAGGCCCGTTACGTCCTGAATACAATCAAGGAATTCAGAAAGTCCGAAGGGGGCATTGCCGTTTTTTCCCGCACGAAAAAGGAACTCCATGTAATTCGGGCCGCACTCGAAGACGCGGCCATTCCTTCCATTATGGCGGCGGAAAGCAATGGTAATATTCCCCTCCATCGAATGCGGGAACCCAAAGCCCTGATTGCGTTTATAAAGCAGCTCCAGCAAGTCACGATTACGGCATCGCGTCTTCAGAATGAGTTTCAGACATTGCCGTGCTACGAAAAAAATAATCCATGGTGTCAAATTATTTGCGACATCCTTTGCGAGTGGGAAGACGAAACAAACAATAATGATCGATCCCCAGTCGAAGCCATCGATTTTATCTATGATGCGCTGCACGAACGTCAGCGGGAACGCGTATCGGATGGGAGCGTCTATTTATCAACCGTTCATTCCGCTAAAGGGCTTGAATTCGACCATGTCATAATGCTTGGAAAATGGGCGAGGCCATCGAACACCTCAGAGCAGGAAGAGGAACGGCGGTTGTACTATGTAGGTATGACGCGGGCGCGCAAAACACTTACATTATGCGAGCTTGAAAAGACCTCGAATCCGCACACGCGCGTGCTGGATAGTAGGGGCGTTGTGCACTCGAAGGCAGGTTTGCTTACTGATCCCCCGGACCAAGCGTTGAGCTTGAACTATGCAATAGTGGATCTTTCCAATGCCTGGATCGGATATCCGACCT
>JAUVCG010000088.1 GCA_030595785.1 Kiritimatiellales bacterium
GATTAGATGATTCCCGAATGGCTAAGCTTGATTGATGTTGCGTATGTTGCGGTGGCACTGTTGTTTGCGTTGGGAGGACTCCAGCGAGGATTTGCCAGCCAGGTGGCACACGTCATCACTTTTTTGGCGGTGGGTGCTATCCTGTTTTTTGCTTATCCATCCATCTTTAGTTATATAGGACGGTTGTTCCGGGACCTGAACGAAACCTACATGATGTGGCTGATTCTTGCCGGGTTGGCCGTGCTTACCATCGTTTTCTTCATTTTTCTCAGCAAGCTGCTGGCGAATGTGCTTAAGACGCAAATTTCAGACCGGTCTGATCGTACCTATGGATTTACTCTGGGATTCATCCGAGGTGCGCTGGTAGCCGTGTTCGTTATGGTTTTCATGGTCATCCTTGGCCCGCCCAAAACCTACGACACCTTTCGCATGAAGTCCTATGTCGGCAGGCTCGTCTGCTATGAAATGGTTCCTCGCATTCAGCCCCACATGACGCATGCTTTGCTGGAAGAGCGTGTCGACCAGTTACGCGAAGCCCTGATCTATCAGGAAGAGGCCGGGGTGTTGGAGTAAATTGAAAAGTGACGAATGATGCGTGACAGTAATGGGCGCATTCTTCAGGCCTGCGGGGAAAGACTCACTCTTCAGGATCCTCCTTTTTCGCAATAATCTTCAGGAAAAATACCTGCGTATCATACTTGGTCACTACGACGAGCGAAAGCGTTGCGAGAAACAGCGACAGGACGGTCAGTGTGGCCCACCCGGAAAATCCGGCAACAAAGATGCAGATAATCCCAATGAAGAACAGTGCCAGATAGACGTTTCGTCGGAAGCGGGCCGCACGGACCAGCTTCTTGCGAAGCAGTGGATCGAACGCCTGATGCAGATAATGGTCGCCGTTCAGTTTAAGTTCTTTCAGCGTCATTTAATACCCCTATTCAGTCGCCGAACCTTCAAAGACCTTAAGGTTTAAAGTTATGAACCGCAACCCCCGCAGCAGGAAATTTTGCGCGGGAAAAGTTGAGGCGGGATCGGGGTTGGGGTATTCCTGATGTATGGCGATGATTCCGAAGGCAACGATTGAAGAGATCCGTTCCCGCTGCAATGTGGTGGAGGTGGTTGGCTCCTATTTGCCCCAATTGCGCCGCCGCGGCTCCACCTTCAAATGCAACTGCCCGTTCCATCAGGAAAAAACGCCGTCGTTCACGGTCAACGAAACCCGCCAGATCTTCCACTGCTTCGGCTGCGGCGCCGGCGGCGATGTTTTCCGCTTCGTCATGGAATACGAAAAAGTCGACTTTGTCACGGCCGTCAAAATCCTTGCCGAACGCGCAGGAGTGGAAATCGTTTACGAGGGCGGGCAACCCGAAAAAAGCGGGGACAAGGACGCGCTCTACAAGATCCACCGCGAAGCCGCCGCATTCTACCACCGCCTTCTCACCGAAGGCACCGAGGGTGCCGAGGCGCGTCGCTACCTTGAAGAGCGTGATCTTCCCCTCGATATCATCAAGGAATTCCAGATCGGGTTTGCGCCTAACGGATGGGACGGCCTGATGAAGCGTGCACTTCAAAAGGGCTACACCGCCGAGCAGCTTGAAGCGGCCGGACTGGTTGTTCCCTCCGAGCGCAAGGGAGAAAAAGGCCACTACGACCGCTTTCGCAACCGCATCATGTTTCCCATCTGCGACCCGATGGGGCGTGTTATCGGCTTCAGCGGGCGCATCATGAACAAGGCCGAGAAGGGGGCGAAATATGTCAACAGCCCCGAAACCCTGCTCTTCCGCAAAAACCAGGTTCTGTTCGCTTTCGACAAGGCGCGGAAGCCCATTGTCGAGGCCCGCCAGGCCATCGTTGTCGAAGGGCAGATCGATGCGATCCGCTGCCATCAGGCCGGACTGAATAACGTGGTTGCCTCGCAGGGTACTGCGCTCACCGAAAACCACGCACGGCTCATCCAGCGCTATGCCGACGAGGTGGTGCTGGTGCTTGATTCCGATACCGCCGGCATCAAGGCTGCACTCGCCTCATCCGAAATATTCATTGCTGCCGAGCTCAGTGTCCGCGTCGTCACCCTCCCCGAAAAGGAGGATCCCGACTCGCTCATCAGGAAGAAGGGATCCGAAGCTCTGGCTGGACTGGTGAAAGAAGCGCCGGCCGCGCTCGACTTTCTTATCGACTGCCTAGGACGGCAGGAGGATATGAATACAGAGGCCGGGCGCATGCGCGTCGTTAAGGCCGTGCTCAATCTCATTCGCCATTGCCCATCCGCGGCGCGGCGCGACCCCATGATCCACCGTGCGGCTGACCTGCTTCATATTTCCCCGCAGGCGCTCGGGCAGGACCTGCGGCGGGAACAGCGCAAACAGCGACCCGTCCCGCGCCGCATGGAAGAGACCGTTCCGAAAACTGCACCCCCTAAAACCTATCCCAAGGAGGAGATCAGCCTGCTGGAGTTGCTCGTCCACCACTATCCCGATGTCCAGCCGCTTATCCACGACTATCTGCCTTCGCGCTATCTCGCCGATCCGCTCTGCCGAGAACTCGTCGAGCTGTTGATGGTTGATTTGCCCGAGACCCTCACCGAAGGATTTCAGGATTTCGATGAAGAGACGCAGAGGGTCATCAGTCGTGTGCAGGTCGAGGAGTCGCGTACAATCGATGATGAAACCTCGCCTGCCGATTTAGCACAGCGCTACATTCCGTTGTTTTGGAGGCGCCAGCTAGAGCGCGAGCAGTCCGCATTGTCGAAGTGTACGGATTTATCCAACGAAGAACGTTTCCGGGAAAGCACCCGCATCCGCCACGATCTCCATGCACTTTCCAACGGGTGGGCGTATGCCCGGCCCATCATTGAAGCGCACCTCCATACCCCGTCCTGACCCTGCTTCCGGTAATCCCGGTTGTTGGAAAACTTGGTTCGCGGGGTTGAGATTTGACAGGTACGCTGATAATAACCTCTCTATGAAGCCGATCAAACTCAGTGCCAGTCAGGAGGATTATCTGGAGATGATATTCTTCCTTTCGCGAGAAGAGGGGAGCGCCCGCCCGAAAGATATTGCCACCCGCATGAAAGTGCGTGCGGCTTCGGTGACCGGGGCGCTGAAGGCGCTGGCGGAAAAGGGGTTGATCAATTATGCGCCCTATTCCTCGGTGACCTTGACCCAGACGGGGCGGGAAATCGCGGGGCGAATTGCCGTGAAGCACGAAGCCCTGCTCCACTTCTTCACCCAGGTGCTCGGTATCGAAGCCGCCGAAGCGGAAGAGTTTTCCTGCTACATGGAGCACACCATTCCCGACCATATTCTGCAACGCCTTGTCAGTTTTGCTGAATTCACCGAAAAATGCCCGAACTTCAATGCCAGTTGGCAAGAGAGTGCCGAGGCCTATTTCTGCAAGGCCCTTGGATGTGAGTCCATCCGCTGCGAAAAGTGCAACCTTCCGGAATCCTGACCGGGAAGTCCTTGAATCCCGTACATTAAACCCGTTTATCCAAAATGTTAGGCGTAGCAAAAAAACAGCGATTTGGATTGACCCAGTTTAGATAACATCTAAATTTGCC
Organism: Kiritimatiellales bacterium; assembly: GCA_030595785.1. GTDB lineage: Bacteria > Verrucomicrobiota > Kiritimatiellia > Kiritimatiellales > Pontiellaceae > Pontiella. Next base: position 3,560 of record JAUVCG010000088.1, read on the forward strand.
CGCACTTTTCAGCAGGGAATGGTCAAATGGCAAATTGCCACGAAGATGTGAAAAAGCGGATCAACGCATTGTACAACATGCTCGCCGCGCATGATGGATATGGAGAAATGCGTGTAGATTTCAAGATCCTGAAAAAAGGACAGAAGGAGATCATCGTCCATTGCGGCAAACAGTATCGCTATGTCGTCGATAGTTCGATGCGTTGTTTGAAGGATTGAGTCTCTATCGGAGAGCCCCCAGGCGGTTTTAAATGAACAAGGGAATACTAACGAGTTTGGTTGCCGCACTGATGCTGGCGGGAAGCGCTGTTGCTGAGAAGCCGGAGCGTTCATCCGGTCACGAGCAGGTGACGGGCTGGGCAACCAACGCCATGCAAAGTCTCGAATACGGTGTATTGCTTGAAGTGGAAGGCTTTGCCTCTAAAATCGGCGGCGAGAATCAAAGTGATATTGTCGTGGCCACGGTGGCATTCGATGTGGAAGCGGCGATGAATGATTGGCTTCTCGGGCACATCGGTTTGTTGTGGGAAGAGTATTCCCGCGAAACAGATAATGTGGACGAAGCCTATATTGCGTTGGGTGCATCCGATGCAATCCCCTATTACGGCGTCGTCGGTCGGTTTTATCAGCCAGTGGGCAATTTCGAATCGGCCTTTATATCAGATCCCCTGACGCTTGAACTGATGGAAATGAATCGGGCGGCCGGTATGGTGGGCTATGGCAGACGGATATTTGATGTGAACGCCGGAGCGTTCAACGGCGATACCAAAAAGGGCGTTCCTGCCGGTGAAGGGGGCGATGCGACGATATCGGATTTTTTTGCTTCCTTAACATTGACTCCTGTTGAACAGCTCAAGCTTGGCGCCTACTGGCTATCGGATTTGATGGAAACCTATAACTACGGGCAGATAGGCGATCTGATTGCGGACCAGCCGGGCTATGAAAAGGTTAACGGTGCGGGCGCATTTGCCAATGCCTATTTAGGGCCGGTTACGCTGAATGTCGAATATGCCACGGCTATGAATGACTACAACCTGGCGGACGGAAGGTATCGTCCTGCCGCTTTCAACATCGAAGGCTCGGTGCGGGTACATGAATTGGTTTCGGTGGGTTTGAAATACGAGGCGAGTGATGATCTTTATGCGGGTTACGACCGCGTCCTCATCAAGTTTACTGATAAATTTCCGGGACAAAGCTACGGTGCTGTTATTGCCTATGATTTTCATGAAAATGCGACATTGGCTGCAGAATATCTCCATCTAATGGAGCTCGACGATGATGCCAGTGGGGATGTTGTAACCGTTCAGCTAGGCTTGTCTTTTTAGTAGAATTGCGAGGATTTAATGAAACTCAAGAAGATGAAGGTGGGCGAAAGCGGAACGGTGTTGGATTTCAGCACGTCGGATCCGGCCTATCGCCAGAAACTGCTACGCATGGGGCTGACTCGCAAGGCCGAATTTACCGTGGTACGAAAGGCGCCATTTGGCGGGCCGATTGAAATTGAAGTGAAGGGCTCGCGCCTGGTGCTTCGTTCCGACGAAGCCGACGCTTTTGAGGTAGACAAAAAATGAGTAGCTTGAAGATCGCCCTGGCGGGCAATCCAAACTGCGGGAAAACCACCGTGTTCAACGCCCTGACCGGCGCGCGCCAGCGCGTCGGAAACTGGCCGGGTGTAACGGTCGAGCGCGTTATGGGTGAATACGCTCATTGCGATGCCACGGTCGAGGTAACCGACCTCCCGGGCATCTATTCTTTCTCAGCGCTATCACCCGACGAAGAAGTCGCGCGCAAGCATATCCTATTTGACACACCCAATGTGGTGGTCAATGTAATCGACGCCTCAAACCTCGAGCGAAACCTGTATCTCACCACTCAGCTTCTCGAAATGGATGTGCCGGTTGTCGTGGCGCTCAACATGATGGATATGGCGAAACAACGCGGTATCCGCATCGAGATCGAGCACTTGGAAAAGCATCTCGGCTGTCCCGTGATTCCCGTGGTGGCCTCCAAGAAAAAGGGGATCGAAAAACTGCGCGATGCAATATGCAAGGTCAGCAGATCGCACCACAAACCGGGCGTCCGGGTTGCCTATGAAAAGGACATCGAAAAGGTGATCCAGGCCATGGAAACCAGTCTTGCTGATGTGGCGCTGAACAAAAAGGTTTCCGCCCGCTGGCTGGCCGTCAAGCTGCTTGAACGGGACGAGCTTGCGGAGGAAGTTCTCGGAGCCGACCGGGCGCAGCTTCCCGATCTGGATGAGCAGTTGCGGAAAGTCGAGCGCATTGTCGGCGAAGATGCCGACATGATTATTGCCGATGGCCGCTACGGCTTCATCCACGGCCTCGCCCGAGATGTCACCGCCGGCAGCGACAAGATGCGGAAAACCTTTTCCGATGCGATTGACAAGGTGGTGCTCAACAAAGTTCTCGGCTTTCCGGTCTTCTTCGCGGTCATGTATCTGTTATTTGCCCTGACCATTAATGTGGGCGGCCCCTTCATCGACTTTTTCGACGGACTCTGTGGTACCATTTTTGTGGATGGATTCGGGCATCTGCTGGAGACGATCCATACGCCGGCCTGGCTGGTGGCAATCCTGGCGGAAGGGCTTGGTGGCGGCATCCAGACGGTATCCACGTTCATCCCGCCCATCTTCTTCATCTTCCTCTGCCTGTCGTTTCTGGAGGACTCCGGCTACATGTCGCGCGCGGCCTTTGTGATGGACCATTTCCTGCGCACCATCGGCCTGCCGGGCAAGGCGTTCATTCCGATGCTCGTAGGCTTTGGTTGCAATGTGCCCGGCATCATGGCCACGCGGACGCTCGAAAGCCGTCGTGACCGTATTCTGGCCATCCTGATGAACCCGTTTATGTCGTGCGGCGCACGCCTGCCGGTCTACACCCTGTTTGCCGCAGCCTTTTTCCCGCAGCGCGGGGGCATTGTCATTTTCGGGATCTATCTTATCGGTATTGCACTGGCCGTCATGACCGGGCTGCTCTTTAAAAGCACCTTGCTGCGTGGCGAGGTTTCCAGTTTTGTGATGGAGTTGCCGCCCTATCATCTCCCGACCTTCAGCGGCGTGATGTATCACACCTGGCATCGCCTGAAATCCTTTCTGATCAAGGCGGGAAAGATTATCCTGTTGATCGTGACCGTGCTTGGTTTTCTCAACTCGCTCGGCACCGATGGCTCGTTTGGCAATAACGACTCCAAGAATTCCGCACTCAGCGCCATGAGCCGCGCTGTTACCCCGGTCTTCCGCCCCATGGGAATCGAGGACGAAAACTGGCCGGCCACCGTCGGCCTCTTCACCGGTATCTTCGCCAAGGAGGCGGTCGTCGGTACACTCGACTCGATCTACAGCCAGCTCGAAGCAGGGGAACAAGTCGAAGCGGAAGCGTCCGGATTTTATTTTTGGCAGGGCATCATCGATTCTTTCGCCGCCATTCCGGCCGGATTTGGGGGCTTCTTCGACAACCTTAAGGACCCGTTGGGACTTTCCGGTGCGCTGGAGGAAGTCGAGGAAACCGACCGCTCGGCCTATGCCACTATGGTTGGTCGCTTCGGGGAGCACGGCTCCACAGCCGCCTTCGCCTATCTGCTTTTTATCCTGATTTATTGTCCGTGCGTTGCCGTGCTTGCAGCCATTGCCCGCGAGATCGGCCTGCGCTGGATGTTATTTGCCGTAACCTACCTCACCGTGCTTGCGTGGGTTATCTCCACGGCGTTTTTCCAGCTTGCGACATTCACGGTCAACCCATCTGCCTCCGCCGGTTGGCTGGGGCTGTGCGCCGCCATTCTGATCGCATTCTACATCGGGCTGCGGGTTGCCGGTGGAAGGCAACGGGCGGGCTGACTGTTTCTTAATCTTGTTCTATTAAAGCAGACATTTCTAGACCAGTTCAATGGAGTTTCGTACGGAGAACCCCTGAAGCTCGGCGAGCAGGTCGATGGCGTAAGCGGAGCCACAAGTTCCGCCACCGCCCTCACCGGCGGAGTTCGACAAGCCTTGCTTTTGGTGCATCGGTGCCGGAAAGTCGAAGACTGAGGGAAAGGAAACAGACATGCTGGGATCAATCGTCAAGCTGCTCAACGAACGCGGCGCGCTCTCCGTGCAGGAGATCGCGCTCGCACTCGAAATCGACTCTAGCGCCCTGCACCCCATGCTCGAAATGCTTGAGCGAAAAGGGAAGGTTCTGAAAGTGGAGCTTCCCTGCAAAACCGGCTGTGCCGGCGGATGCACCAAGGCCGATTCCATGACCTACTACAAACTCGCGCACTGATTTCCAATCGCTGGAATCTTGGCCACAAAAGAGCGCAGAGAACTCAAAGAATTCTGATGGATGGACTTTTGCGTCCTTTGTGCTCTTTCACGGCTAATCTTCTGCCGCATGGTAGTGCGCCGGTTCGCGGTAAGTGGCGTCCCAGTTTTTAAAGACGGGTTCGAGATCCTTGGCCCGGAGCATTTCGCAGAACTCGGGAATACCTCGCCCGTCGCTGATCTCAAACTGCTCGGTCGACTCTTCCGAATCATCGCTGTAGCCGCCCACGGTGGTTTTGCTTGCAACGCTCATCTTTGAAATGCCGAGTCCGGCCATGCCGTCGCGCACGCGGCGCGGTTCGCGCGTAGAGAGCACCAGCGGGATATCCGGCAGAGCGATGCGCAGGGCAAAGATGAATTGTGCCAGCATCCGTTCGTCAACCGGATGGTCGGGCTTGAAGTCGCCAAGCTGCGGCTGGATGCGCGGGAACGAAATAGATACACCCGCCTTCCAATAGGTTTTCAGCAAATGTTTGGCGTGGCGGTAGGTGCAAAGCAGGTCAAAGCGTGGATCGGCCAGACCCAGTAATGCGCCGATACCGATGG
>JAUVCG010000057.1 GCA_030595785.1 Kiritimatiellales bacterium
GAATCGCTGGCGAATATCGCCAACTTTAGCTTCGATGCGCAGGTGGCAGACGTTTTCAGCGATATGATCGAGCGCTCCGTTCCGGGCTACCGCTCCATCATCACCATGATCGAAACGCTGACGGAGCACTATGCCCAGCCCGGCAGCAATCTCTACGACCTCGGCTGTTCGCTGGGGGCCTCAACCCTCTCGATGGCGCGCGGGATCAAGGCGGAAGGTTGCCGGATCGTTGCCGTAGACAATTCGACCGCCATGGTTGAACGCTGCCGCAAAGCCGTTGAAAATTATCACACCTGCGCAGGTGTGATAATTGTCGAGGACGACATTCTGGCAACGGATATTTCCGATGCATCTGTGGTGGTGCTCAACTTTACGCTCCAGTTTATCCCACCGGAAGACCGGCTTCAGCTGCTGGAAAGAATCGCCAACGGCATGCGGCCGGGCGGTGTGTTGATCCTTTCGGAAAAGGTGGTATTCAACGATGCCCACCTCAACGAACTGCTCGCCGACATCCACCACGACTTCAAGCGCGCACATGGATACTCCGACCTCGAAATCAGCCAGAAGCGCAACGCGCTCGAAAATGTGCTTGTTCCCGAAACCATTGCCAATCACCGCGAACGCCTGAGCCGGGCCGGCTTCGGCTCTGTCGATGTCTGGTTCCAGTGCTTCAACTTCATGTCCATGCTCGCTATAAAATAGGAACCGCGAATGAACGCGAATAGACACGACCGAGGTAGGGCGCGCTGTCACAGCGCGCCAGACAGCTCGGAGAGCCGTCCCTACCCTATCTGCCCGGCGTTCACAACTCGATGAAGATTGATTACACACAATTCTATCAATTACTGGAAGGCACACCACTGGAACCGTGGATCGAACTGTTGCCGGAGCGCATCGCCTATGGCCTGCGCTACGAGCGCCACGGTCTGCTCCCCAAATGGGAAGAGGTTCTCGGCCAGCTTCCAAATGTAGAAGCAACGCCCTCGTCGCTTTCCGCACGCGATGAGGGCATCGCGTCTACGAACGAAGTTGAATTGAAAACCGAAGTGCGCGTCGAAGGCGAGGCATTCCTGAAACTGGAAGTGTTACTAAAAGAATTCCACCCCTGGCGCAAAGGGCCGTACCATATCCACGACGTGCATATCGATACGGAATGGCGGTCTGGCTGGAAGTGGGATCGCGTCCGTCCACACCTTCAATCTCTGGAAGGCCGAACCATTCTTGATGTCGGATGCGGCAACGGATACCACTGCTGGCGAATGGTTGGTGAAGGAGCCGGGCTCGTTGTCGGTGTTGATCCCTCCCCCATGTTTGTCTGTCAGTTTTTTGCAATGAAGCATTTCATCCAAAATCCCAGAGCATGGGTGCTGCCGCTCGGCATCGAGGACGTTCCCGAAGCACAGGGTGCGTTCGATACCGTCTTTTCCATGGGAGTGCTCTACCACCGCAAATCACCGATGGAGCATATCGAGCAGTTAAAGTCATTCCTGCGTCCCGGCGGCGAGCTGGTGATTGAAACGCTGATCGTCGACGGCCCTGAAGGTTATTCGCTGTCCCCCAACGGGCGCTACGCTAAAATGCGCAACGTCTGGTTTATCCCCACCGTTCAAACGCTGGAAGGCTGGATGCGTGACTGCGGATTGACGAATGTCCGCACCGTCGACATCACCACCACCTCGATGGAAGAACAATACTCTACCGACTGGATGACCTTCGAATCGCTGCCCGACTTCCTCGATCCCGCCGATCCGACCAAAACCGTCGAGGGCCACCCTGCCCCGAAACGAGCTGTTGTGATCGCCACGAATTAACGTTCGACCGCTCGGCTTTTCCTGCCCATCGGACTACATCTTCACGCCCCGCCCACAAACCACGACCATTGATTACTTGTTTTATTATTTTCAAACCTGAGGAAATATCTGAACGGAATGACCCGCAGCTGGTCTTTTCTCTATACATGCGCGTCGAGAGCATGACCAAAAATCACAAAACTTTGAAAAACGCGATTTAGGCATGAAAAAAACCAGAAAACATCTTATTGCTGTGGCTATCTTCATTTCCACGGCATTCGTCAGCCGGGCGAGTATCATCTATTATGATTACTCGGATGCACCGGAAACCTTGTCTCTGACCTCATCAGGATGGAATATGTATGAGTCGGGAAATCTTTTCCTCCCGACTGACGGGATCGCTGAGGCCGGCAGCACTATGGAAATCTCGTTTTCGGCCATGGGCAGATTCACGTTTGATCGCCATACGGAAACCAGCTCTGGAAACGGCTTTGCTTTCGCACTGGAAAGCGACGTGGCGGATTTAAATACGCTTTTAAGCTCGACGACGGAATCATTGGTTTCTGCAACCGAGAGAGGCCAAACAGATACGTACCACGACTATCTGGGACTTCTGCTTGATGCGGGCAACGGTGAGTCCCTCTACGGGTGGGCGGAAGTATCCGCGACCGCTATGCTATCCGACCATGGCAGAAGTTCTTCGGCCGCCCTTTCGATTATACGCATGGCCTTCACCGATATAGAAAATGAATCAATTGTTATCGGGCAATCCCATGAAGCAACCATACCAGAACCGGCCGCGGCAACACTCGTCGTCGGATTCGGCATCGTTCTTATTGGTGCAAGGCGCTTCTTCAAACAATAGGTTTCCGGGCCATTGGACTCGGACATGTTTGGCAACTCATCTCTCCAACAGATTTGTTGTGAAACCTACGGTTCGTAGTCCCGCCTTTAGGCGGCTTCGCTTGCGGCGTTGCTTGAATGGCCGCCTAAAGGCGGGACTACATACCTTTTATATACCTCTTCTTTTTCCGTGCGTTCCGTGGTTAACTTCCATTTATGAACCTCTCAAAATTCGGCGAAAAGTTTACGCGCAAAGCGGGGATCACCCAGCTGATGGACGATCTCGGTGCGGCGATGGCAGGTGGCGATATGCTGATGCTCGGCGGCGGTAATCCGGCGCATATCCCGGAGGTGCAACAGTGCTTCCGCAAACGAATGGAAGCCATCCTGGCTGAACCTTCCGGCTTCGAGTCAATGATCGGCAACTACGACAGCTCACGCGGCAACGCGATGTTCATCGAGGCACTGGCCGGCATGCTACGCGAAACCTTTGGATGGGATGTCAGCCCTGAAAACATTGCGCTGACCAATGGCAGCCAGAACGCCTTCTTCTGCCTTTTCAATCTGTTTGCCGGCGAGATGCCGGATGGGTCGAAAAAGAAAATCCTGTTTCCACTGACGCCGGAATACATCGGCTATGCGAACGCCGGGCTGACCGACAATTTCTTTGCGGCGCAGCGGCCGAATATTGAACTTCTCGATGACGGGCTGTTTAAATACCATGTCGACTTCGATGCGCTGGAAATCGGCGACGACATTGGTGCGATCTGTGTATCACGCCCGACCAATCCGACCGGCAATGTGCTGACCGATGCTGAAATGCTGCACCTCGACGCGCTGGCGGAGGACAGGGGCATTCCACTCATTATCGATAACGCTTACGGAACACCCTTCCCGGATATCATCTACACCGAAGCAAAACCAATGTGGAACGAGAACACGGTGGTCTGCATGAGCCTGTCCAAATTCGGCCTCCCGAACCTGCGCACAGGCATTGTGATCGCTCGAGAGGAGATCGCCTCGGCCATTGCCGATATCAACGGGGTGATGCACCTCGCGCTGGGCGGGATCGGCGCGCGCATGGCAATTGACCTGATTCGCAGTGGCGACATCATGCAGATGAGCCACGAAATCGTGCAGCCATTCTACCACCGAAAGGCGCTCCAGGCCCTGGACCTTTTCCGCGAGGAGCTCGGTGATGTTCCCTGCCGTATCCATAAACCGGAAGGCGCGCTCTTCCTGTGGCTCTGGTTCCAGGACCTGCCATGCACTAACGTTCAGCTATACGAGCGGCTGAAGGCGCGCAATACGCTGATCGTTCCCGGCCACCACTTTTTCCCGGGGCTCGAACACGAATACTGGCAGCACAAACACGAGTGTATCCGCGTCACCTATGCTCAGGATGACGACATCGTGCGCGAGGGTATCAAGGTGATCGCTGACGAGATGCGCAAGCTTTATCAAACGTAATGCGTATTGCGTATTGCGTACTGCTTATTGCACAATGCGTGGGCAATGAGAGTTGCCTAAGCAATACGTAATACGCAGTACGCAATAAGGAACCATCCATGAAAACACACCTTTGTATTATATTGTCGGCATTGGCGGCAGGTGCCTATGCGGAAGACGTGACGCTGAAAGGCGGCGCAAAAATTCAGGCTCCCATCCTCAAGGATGCGGATGACGCTGTTGTGCTCGATCTCGGCTATGACGTGGTGCGCGTCCCGCGCAACGAAATACTGGCGGTTTATGAGACCCAAGAGGCTGTTGAGGGCACGGTGCCGGATGACACCAACCGGCTATACACCGCACAATCACCGGAACGGATTACTACGGCCGAGGCCGCCAAGCTCTACGCCCCCTCCGTTGTTCTCGTCAAGACCGCCGCCGGTCTCGGTTCCGGATTCTTCATCAACAGAAAGGGCTACCTGATCACCAACTTCCACGTCATCGCCGGAGAAAAACATATTTCCGTCACGCAGTTCCTGCAGGAAGGCAAAATCCTGCGGCGCGTTCTGCACAAGGAGGTCGAGATTATCGCCACCGCCCCGTTCCACGACCTTGCCATCCTGCGGCTGGAAGATTTCGACACCAAGATCACGCCGGTCATATTCGAACATGAAGAAAAGCTGAGCATTGGAGAAACGGTCTTTGCAATCGGCAACCCGCTGGGACTGGAACGTACCGTTACCGAAGGTGTACTCAGCCAGACGCACCGCAACTTTGGCGGTATCCTCTACCTGCAGATTGACGCCCCCGTCAATCCCGGCAACTCCGGCGGCCCGCTGTTCAATGCACGCGGCCAGGTCGTGGGCATCATCAACATGGGTGTGCCCACCATGGAGGGGCTTAACTTTGCCATACCGGCATGGCACGCAAGATACATCCTCGACCATATCGACGCATTTGCCTACGACGCCGCCAATTCTGAATCCGGCTTTGTCTACCCTGATCCGCCCCGGCGCCCGGGAAAATTTTCAACCGAACAGAAGGCACAGGACGATGTCGCTTTGCCTTAAAATAACCGTTTCTGCACTATTGCTCATAACCCCGCTAGCTTCGCTTGCGCTGGAGCGCACCGAACTGCTTCCACAGGGCGAAACCTCCGTACGCATCACTCAGTCAGGCCCATTATGGAATGACTTCAACGACGCCTTTGGCGACCGCCTGCGCAAGGATGAAAGAATCCAGGACTTCACCGAGGCGTTCGGGGGAAAACTGAAGAAGAAAGCGGCCGACGGAAAATTCACGTTGGAAACAAGGACGCTGTTCGAAATACTGAAACTGCTCAAGGGAGAAATAGCCTTTGTCTACAACAGCGCAGCCAAAACCTCCATCCTCACAATGGATCGCATCTATCTCGCTGCAACGGCATCCCCTGAGGATTATGCCAATGTCCTGAAACGAACGGCCTGGCTTCATGAGCAGACAAGCGAACAAACCGTCCGTAAAAAGGAAACATTCAACGATGTTGAAATCGTCTGCGACATCATTCGGGGCGGAGAACCCACACAGCAAACCTGCTGGCTGGCATGGGTCCAGGGAACCGTACTTCTGGGAAGCGACCGGGAGTGGATCGAAAAAAGCATCGTCAGACTGCAAAAAGAGCCCGTCACGGAACCTCCTGAACGCAAGCTGAGCTGCCGGTTCCCGATCGGCCTGTGGATCCGTAAAAGCCTCGAAGATGCAGAGGATGATAAAAGAGCCAAAAGTGAAGCCCTATGGAACGCCCTCGGTTTCATGGACATTGAACAGTACCAGTTGGGCATAGAAATGAAGGATGGCGAACTGATACTGGACGGGAATCTGACCTGCTCCGAGCTCGGTCAGGGACTCTTTTTACTACTGGATACCACACCTGAAGATTTTTCCGACAACCGGCTGGTGCCGGACAACGCATCCTCGTTTTCATACGGAAAACTCGATCTGTTGACGTTCTGGCAGGCACTGCCGGAAATGCTGAAATCCCTGCCCCCGGACATGGGCATGCCTCTCTCCGGGATGATCCTGTTTTTCGAGAAGCAAAGCGGGTTGAACATAGAACAGGATCTGTTGGCGCATGCCGGTAAACAGTTTACCTGGTTCAGCGTTCCGGAGAGTACCAACCAGCCCATGCTGATCTCCGTTGAACTCAATAATAGCACGGCCATGGAAAACTCGCTGACCACCCTGCTCGCCTCACCCTTTGCCGGAACCTGGTCCAGCGCCGTTGCTGTTTCGGATTTCCGCGGCCATACCCTCTACAACAAAAAGGAGAAGACGTCGGATGCCGAACCGTTCGCACTCTGCGTTACCGACAGCCATCTGCTTTTCGGGAGCAATGCCGAGGTGGTGCGGAACACCATTCTACAGATGGAAAGAACAGGTCCTCAGGAGCCCTTCACTATGCAGAAAACCGCGGAAAAACTTGCGCCCTCAACCGCCTTCGGGTACGGCGCAATGGATCACCGCACCGCCCCTGCCGTGATGTACATACGCGTCAGCGACTCTACATTCTCAGCGGGATTCGGCATCCAGCCTGACGTTGGCAAACCGACAGACGGGAAAGAGCCGGGCGAAAATGAGATCTCACTGGATCACCTCACCTCTTTTTTAAACAACACCTACCATTTTATCGAAGCCGTCCCCAACGGCATCCACCACCGAATCGTTTTTGAAAACAATAAAAATCAAGGAGCCCGCTGATGATTCCCTCTATGAAAATAAATACACTTCTATTGCTGCTTATCGTTCCTCTGGTCGCTTCGTCCGCCCTCGAGCGGACATCGCTCCTCCCGCCGGAGGCACAGACCTATGTGCGCGTCTCCAACACCACGAACTTCTGGTCGATGCTCAAGAAGTCATCGCTTGGTAAACTATGGCAGGATCAGCAGTTTCAGGATTTCCTCGGCAATCCTGATGCCGAGACCTGGCAGGATATGTTCCTCGAGGGCGAATCAGACGCCGAGCGTGAAGTACTCATCGAACAGCTCAAAATGCTAAAAGGCGAAGTCATCATGGCCTTCGATATGGAAATGGAGGATCCTTACGTCATCGCGGCCATGGCCAAAAACGATTTTATCAGCAGCCTGGAGATGGACGCAAAGCTGCTCGAAATTTCCGAGGAGCCGTTTGAGATCATCAAGAGCACCTTCCAGGACGAGGAAATCATCCGGCACATTGAAAATGGAGGCACGCCCAAGGAGGAATCGTCGTGGCAGGCACATGTGGGAACGACATTTGTGATGGGCTATACAAGGGAATGGGTCGAAAAATGTATCGTCCAGCTCAAGAAGGAGTCCGTCAAAGAACCCGAAGGTAATCCCGGATGCAACCTGAGCCTTCCGCTTTCCGACATGATCCGTAAATTCATCGAAGAAGAGAAGGAGGACCTCGCCGGCAACCCCGATCCAATGAATACCGAATTATTGTTCGATGCACTCGGATTGATGGGTATCGACAACTTTTCACTCAACATCGAGCTCACGGAAACCGAAATGGTGGCTGACAGCAACCTACACGTTTCAGACCTGAATAAAGGCCTTTTCACCATTCTCGACCTCCAACCATCTAAACTCCCGACCGTTGACTTTATTCCCGAAAACATCGCTTCGGTCGAGGTCGGGCGCTTTAACCTGTTACGCTTCTGGCAGGAAATCCCGAATGTTCTCGCCACCGCCATGCCGGCGGTCAAACCGCAGTTCGATATAATCGTGGCCATGCTCCAGCAACAGGCAGGCATCAACCTCGAACAGGATCTGCTGTCCAATATCGGCACGGAATATTTCTCCTTTAGCGTGGCTGAAGATGATAAGCAGATTTCTGTCATTGCGGTTGAACTCAAGAACAGCATGGCATTCAAAACCGGCCTCGAAACCGCCCTTGCCGCACCGGCATTGCAGCCACAGGTGGCTGCCGGCCTCGAAATCGAGGAGTTCCTGGACCACACCATCTACAGCGTAAAAGAGGTCGATCCAGCAGAAGTTGCCGCCTTTGCCGTTGCAAGTGACTACCTCCTCTATGGCCAACCCGACGGCATCCGCCAAGTCATCCGCAGCGAAAGCAGCGACGACGCTGCCACCGAATCATTTGAGCGCTCACCGCTCGTCAAAGGGCTGCGCCAGCATGTTCCGCCGCGGGCATTCGGCTTCGGCGCCGTCGACTGGAAAAAGCACATGGCCGTCGTCGTCCGCGAACTGGACAACCCCGAATATTCCGGCCTCCTGCTGCAAAACTGGGCCAAAAGCGGATCCCCTTTCCCGCCGCCCGACATCAGCAAGCTTCCGCCTGCCGACCATATCGCCTCCTTCTTCAATGTTTCGTACCAGTACGCCGAAGCAACAAACGATGGCATCCACCAGAAAATCATTTTGAAATATTAAGGAATAAGATGAACTTTACGCCCTCTCTCAATTCATTTTCGGTTGCCGCCGCCCTGATCCTCGGGCTGCTTTGTTTTTCAACCCATGCAAAAGAGGATACACCGCAAAGGGACTTTGGCTTTCAGCCGCTGGAAATCTTCAAGTTTGACAACGGAACCAGCCGCCTGATCGTCGATGACATCAATGGTGACGGCCTCGATGATATTCTCTTCGCCAACAATCATATATCGCGGCTCGAAATTCTCGTACGCAAGGCGGATACCGAAAAGACGGACGATCTGCCGGAGCTTGACGATCGCTTCGACAACAAGGGCATGATTGTTGACCAGGCCCTCAAGGGGCTGCGCGTGGCCGACCTGAACAACGATGGCCGCCTCGACATCATTACCTTCGGCACAGCCATCGGACTGCAGCTGCGGTACCAGCAGGAAGACGGCACCTTCAAGGATCCTGACCGCATTTTCATCAAAGATCCCGCCTCCGTCACCACCATCCAGGTCGGAGACCTAAATGGAAACGGGACGAAGGATATTCTCGTCTGCCGTCGTGATCAGGCCGACCTGCACTGGAACTCTGAAACACGCCCGTTCCATGAGAAGAAAACACTGACCTTCTCGGCCGACAAAAGTTTCTACGGCGACATTGCCGACATCAACTCCGACGGCATGGCCGACCTCGCTTTTCATTTCAACTCCAACCGCAACCCGTTAAAGGTGCGCTACGGAAAGGGCGACGGCCTCTACGGCACTGAACAGCCGATCGACCTTCCACCCCGTCAATACATGGACATCCTTCAGCCTGAAGGATCGGAACCGCAAATCGGCATGGTGCTACGCAACCGGCTCGCCTTTCGCACCTACAGCTTTGCCGAAAAAGAGCAACCGCCCCTGCTGGAAGCGCAAGAGGTTTCTCCCGCTCGCATCGGACTGGAAGGAACCGGCAAAAAGACCCCGCCCGCATGGATCGCCGCCGATTTTAACAATGACGGCTATGATGACCTGCTCATCGCAGCGCCCGAGCTCAGCCGGCTCCACCTCTATTCCGGCGGCATCAACGGGCTCAATCCCGAACCACGCCGCATCGATACCCTCTCCGAAGCCACCCGTATCTCGCGTCTGGCCGACGGCGACATTCTTGTCGTCAGCAAGAAGGAAAAGATTGCCGCACTCCATTCCGCCGAGGCTATTGACCGCTTCCCTACCACCCTTAAGACCCCCGGAAATGTACTGGCCGGTTGCGCTATCGAATCCGGAGACGACTGCTGGTTCGTCTGCAAGAACGAAAGCAAGGAACTTCAGCTATCCCGCCTTGAACAGGACGGCGCCAAGGTGTCCGTCTATCCGCTCGACCTCAAGAACGACCCCGCTGACCTGCTGGCTTTTCGGCTTCCTGATGAAAAGATTGGTCTCATCTTCTTCATGCCGTACGACACACCGAAAATGTATCTTTTCTCCAATGAAAAACTTGAGGCGCTTACCAGCGAATCGTTCCGCGCGCTGGCCCAGCTACTCACGCTTTCCAACATCCGTCTCGGTGTTCCCGGCGATGGCTCGGTCCTCACTGTCTCGCAGGGTGCGATCGCCCGCCGTTTTGAATGGATGGGCGAACGCTACGAAGCCACCCGCCAATTCAACCCGGAAAATCCGCGCGGCGAGTTGATCGCCTCCTGCGGATACGAGTTGCTCGATGGAGCATCCGGAACCCTGTTCTACGACCGCAATGCCGGCGACCTTGTCCGCTTCGATGCCGAAGGTGACGGTTGGGGAAAGATCCATATTCCCGATGCTGACCAGACGATCTTTGGCCTTGTTCAGCTCAGGAACAAAGATCGTGATACCGTGGTTTTACTCGATCGCACCGGGCTGAATGAAATCATGAGCAACGGTACACGCCTCGCACCCGTTTCGAAGGCCGAATATATATCCCCCTCCGAGGACCCGATGATCGCCTATGCCAAAGCCGTCAAGCTCGGCTCCCCGCCCCGCCCCATGATCGCCCTTATCGATCCAGCCAACCGTGCCATTGAACTCGTCAGCTTGATTGATAATGAATTAAAAAAAGAGCTGCTGTTTGAGGTATACCTCACCTCCGACTTTGTTAATCGCCAGAAAAAACGCGGCACCGAGCCGCACGATGTCGAGTCCGGCGACCTTAATGGCGACGGCATCGGTGACCTCGTTGTCCTCAGCCAGGATAAGCTGCTGGTTTATCTTGGGGAATAACCACAAAGGAGAAGTGATGAAATTTAAAATAGACAGGGGTTTATGTGTAGGATGCGAAGCATGCAACGGAATCAGCCCGGAAGTCTTCGAATTTCCGGACGGAAAATCAAAGGTAAAACTTGATCCCGTTCCGGCGGAACTTCAGGAAAGCGCCCTGAAAGCCGAAGCGAACTGCCCGGTTGAGGCGATCTCGCACGAAGCGTAAACCAATCCGAATTGCGGGCGTGATGCTTGCCGTTCGGCATCTATCTTTTCACAGCTTCAGCTTTGATTTCCGGTACGACAACGGTCTATGGTCGTTGACACGGAAAGTTTAGGCTGAACATTGATAAACAGAACAGGAGGAGTCATGAAAACAGGATCACTTCTGAGTGTAGTATTGTTGCTCACTTCAACCATGGCCATCGCCAATGAACTTCGCCCATGGACCAGCACCGCCGGAACAACCATTGAGGCCAAGTTCGTAAAGGAACAATCAGGAGTCGTCTATCTCGAAACATCGGATGGTGCGACAAAGAAAATTAAATTATCCAAGCTATCGAAACAGGATCGCAAGTTGATTGCCGAACTGACCGATCCGTTTGCCGCCAAAAAGGAAGCGGCATCCAAGGCCGCCGCCGAAGCCCCAAAAGCATCGAACGAAATCCGCGACCTTTTCGGGGATACATTGAGGAACGCCAGAAAGCAGAAGGTTAATGTCGATGCACTTGCAGGCAAGACCGTCGGCATCTATTTTTCGGCGCACTGGTGTCCGCCCTGCCAAACCTTTACGCCTAAACTGGTGGACTTCCACAATGAAATGGCCAAGGAAGGAAACCCCTTCGAAATTGTTTTTGTCAGCTCCGACCATAACAGCCAATCCATGTACAACTACATGAAAGAGACAAACATGCCATGGCTGGCGCTTGAGTACGACGATGACCATAAAACGGCACTTAAGAAAAAATACAACGTAAAGGGAATTCCAAAACTCGTAATCATCGATGCCGAAGGCAAGCTGATCACAGAAAACGGCCGCGGCGACGTTACCGGTCGTGGAGACTCAGCTTTCGACCGATGGAACTAGAGCCCTATTCCAATGACAGAGAAGATCGATCACCAGGTTGCCTTTACTCCCATCGGCACGATTCATTCGTGCTACGGTGAAAAATTCGGCATTCCGCGCCAGCCGGGGCTGGTGAAATGCGCAACGGCGACCCTGGAGCTGCTGCTGCCGTACGATACTCGGGATGCCCTGCGCGGGCTGGATGCGTTTTCGCACCTTTGGATTATTTTTGTGTTTCACCGGTCAACGCGCGAGCAGTGGAAGGCCACGGTACGGCCGCCGCGCCTGGGCGGCAACGAGCGCATCGGAGTGTTTGCATCGCGCTCGAATTTCCGGCCCAACCCGATCGGGCTGTCGGTGGTGGAGTTACTGGAGATTGATGGAACCGCGCTGAAGCTCGGCGGCGGCGACTTTCTCGACGGCACCCCGGTGCTCGATATCAAACCCTACATCCCCTATGCCGACCGCATACCCGAAGCAACGGGCGCTTTTGCCGACCATGCGCCGGAACCGGCCAATCACGTGGAATTCACCCCTGAGGCAGAACGCGCCATCCATGCATTGGAAAATGAAACCCGCCCCGCGCTTCAACAACTGGTTTGCGACATGCTCACCTACAATCCGCGCCCGGCCTATCAGCCCGACGATCCCGACCGCACGTTTGGCACCCGCCTCTTCGACCTTGAAGTCCGCTGGCGACAGTCGGGGGCGACGGTTCAAGTTGAAATGATCGTTCCTTCGGAGAAATAAGAAAATCTAACTCTGCGCCCCAGGGAGAAAGCGTCTACATAAATCCGAGGATGAACCCCTTGACGGAGGCAGGGAGGGAAGCTATTGCTCTTCGAGTTTGAGTTTTTTGCCGGAGGAAAGCCATTGGGTCAGAATGATCTTGCAGTATTTGCTGGTTGCGATGTGCATCGAGTCGGCGCGCTTCTCCAGTTCGTCGACCATCTCTTTTTGCATGTTAATTCCGAGAGTCTTTACTTCCTTGTCTATTGCCATGGTTTTTCCTTCATTTTGTCAGTTTTCAAGGACTGCCGCGTGTCCCCGCGGATGGGTTTGTTACTCAAAGCGAGATAACACCAGCTTGCAAAACCTATCAGGCCGATCAGGGACAAGACCAGAACGGGACTTATGTACCTTGTATTGGTAGCCGGGGAGAAAGCGCAAAC
>JAUVCG010000106.1 GCA_030595785.1 Kiritimatiellales bacterium
AGTGCACTAAGGTAGTTGGTTTCGGTTTTGTGATCTTGGTGCCTTTGTGTTTAAACTCTCGTCCGTATTTAATGAAAGGAAGAGTCCATGATTAAGCATGTTGTGATGTGGAAGTTTAAATCCGAAGTTACCGAGGCGGACAAGCTGGAGATGAAGCGGCAGTTGGAGGCTTATGCAGGCCATTCGGAGCACTTGAAGGTGGTTGAATTCGTCAAGCCGCTCGTCTGCGAACGCGCCGTTGTCGACTATCAAATTTGAAAGATTAAATGTCCGTAAGTAAATCGAACATTGTGTTAATCGGGATGCCGGCGAGCGGGAAGAGCACGGTTGGTGTGCAACTGGCGAAGTGGTTGTCGATGGGTTTTATCGATACCGATCTATTGGTACAGGCACGGGCGGGTGAAAGCATGCAGGCTTTTCAGGATGCCAACGGCATGGAAGCCTATCGCACGTTGGAGTGCGATACCGTGGGATCGCTGGTTTGTGAAAACTGCGTCATTGCTACCGGCGGCAGCGCGGTCTATTGCGGGGGCGCGATGCAGCACCTTAAAGCCATTGCCAACATTATATTCCTCGATGTGCCGGAGGAGGAAATCAAGCAGCGGATCGGCAGCATGGCCGAGCGCGGTGTGGTGATTGAGCCCGGTATGACACTCGACGACCTCCAAGCCGAGCGGCGCCCGCTTTATCTGGAATATGCCGACGAAGTGATCGACTGTTCCGGCAAGCCGCAGGATGAGCTGCTGACCGAAATCCGGAAGATAATTAAACGCTAAGGCACTAAGCATGATACTTTGTGACCTTCGTGCCTTCGTGTTTATCGCTTCCTAAGCGGCGAAGATGCAGTTCTTGCCTTCCAGGAAGCCGCGATCATGAAGGATCGGCCGGATGAGTTCGCGGGCACCGCGCTTTCCGACCATTGAAAGCACGAAGCAGGTTTCGGAGTCGGGGATTTCATCGGACTGAATAACGGGAGTCCGGCAGTTGAGCTGGCGCTTCTTGATATCTACGTATTGCATAATGCGTATTCCGTATTGCTCTAGAATGGCGACTCTCTTTCTTGTTACCCTTCCTGCTCCCCATACGATGACATCGGGGTGGTGCGGGTTGTTTTTTTGTAGCCACTGGCAAAGGTATTGGGCCTTTGTTTCATAGAAGGCATCTATGCTGTAGCGTTTGTCCGTCCGCGAAAGCCGATCGGGCGGATCGTTCCATGTGACCAGTTCCTGGTCGACCTTGCCGGCCTTTACGCCGTTGGCCATCCAGCGCAGCCATAGTTCGTAATCTTCCGGGAAAGGGCCGTCGCGGTAGGCCCCGAACTGCTCGAACAGATCGCGCCGGAACATGATCGACGGATGGGCGAAGGGCGATTCGATAAATCGATTGAGCGCGATCTCATCCGGATCGAGCAGCGTGTTCATCCAGTCGACGTGAGCGGCATAGCCCGCCTGCTTTTCACGGTCACCGCCAAAGGCAACTCTGCAACCGACGATTCCAATGTCTGGAAATGCATCGAGGAACGAGGTTTGCAGTTCGATGCGTTCGGAATGGCAGGAGTCATCGGCATCCATGCGGGCGATGTAGCCGCCCGAAGCTGCGGCCAGGCCGTCATTAAGCGCGGGCACAATACCACGGTGCGAATGGTCGAGCAGCTTGATGTCCGGTTGCTGATGCAGGAGCTCCATCGTCCCGTCAGTCGAGCCATCATTGACGACTATGACTTCCAGCGGCTGGAAGCTTTGCGCCCGCAGGCTTTCAAGAGCCTGAAGCACTGTGCCCTCGGCATTGTATACCGGCATGACCACTGAAACTTTCATGCAGGGAGTTAACCGCAATAGGAAAGAAATAGGCAGAATAATTTAGTGGCAGAATGATTTTTCATGCTGGCGAATTATTCTGCCATAAAATCATTCTGCCCTGAAATATGGGTGGAATTCGGAGGCGAGATCGTGAAAGTCGATGTCGGCAATCTGGCCGGAAAAGTCGCGGGAGTTGAGCGTGTTCCAGTAGAGGACGGTTTGGCCATCGAGCGCGCCGGAGCGGAGGTCGTGGAGCAGGGCTGCGGCGCATTTCCCGGTGTAGGTGGTTTCGAGATGCACGCTTTCCTTGGATTGAAAGAACTCGACGGCCTTCTCCCCTTCGGAAGTAGGGATGCCATAGTCCTCGCCGAAAAATTCGTCGCGGATGATGATGCTTTTATCCTCGCAGAGGCGCAGAGAGCGCAAAGATTCACTTATTTTATTTTGCTCTGCGTCCTCTGCGCCTCTGCGAGGAATTTCTTTTTCGAGTTTGGCGCAAATTTCGTTGCACAGTTTTTTAATGTGAGCAGTGGTGCGAAATGTTGGATCAACCACGCGGATGGCTTCGACGCGGGTTTGGAGTCCCGCGAGTTTGAGCCCGACGAGCAGTCCGGCAAGGGTACCGCCTGTACCCATCGGAATGTAGATGACATCGGGGCAGGGCAGCCCGACTGTATCGCCGCCATCCTGGCGGCTCGCCGGAGGCCTGCTGGAAGCAGGCGGTACAATTTGCTTCGCCAGTTCAAAGGCGGCATTGACGAAGCCAAGCGCGCCGGTGGCGTTGGTTCCTCCGGCGGGGATGATGTAGGGGGTGATGCTGTCTTCCTGGGTGCAGCGTTCTACGATCGTTTGAGTGGCTTTTGGAAAGTCGGTAAAGTTGGGACAGAGGTGCAGCTCGGCGCCGGCGGAATGCTGCATGAGAATGTTTTTCCGGACGTGGTTGGATGTTTCCTGCGGTGCGAGGATGGAAATGGCGCGAAGCCCGAGCTGTCGGCAGCAGACAGCGGTGGCGAGGGCGTGGTTGGATCCGGCCGCACCATAGGTAATAACGGTCTTTCGTCCGTTGTCGATGGCTTCGCCCAGCAGGAATTCGAGCTTGCGGATCTTGTTTCCGCCGTAGACCGGGCCGCTGAGGTTGTCCTGTTTCATGAAAAGGGTTTCCCCGAGAGCGGGGAGTGGGCAGACAGGAGTAGGGAGAATCGCGAGTTCCTGTCTCGGAAATGAATTTAACCATAGGTTCATGGGGCGGAAAGATAGCAAGACACCCGGTTCGATGCGACTGATCTTTCGGGCTGATATGGCCAAAAAGTAGAGGCCCCGCCACAAGGAGTATGATTTTTCTATTTTTTTCTTTTTTTAGCAAAAATGTCTATATATTGTGCGTCTGCTTTGGGAGAACACTACATATTGTGGGAACAGCTATACGTGTTTTCCTGAGAACCTGAAGTATATCGCTCAGAAAAGACACATTTTAAAAGGGGCTAAAAGATGGCTATAAAAGTAAAAAAGCGGGACACTGCCAGTGTTGATTACGACGAGTCTAAAATCTATATCGCCATTGAGAAAGCGGTCAAAAGTTCGGTTCAGACCGACGACGATGTTCCGCAGCACCTGACAACCATCATCCGGGATATCACCGCGAAGCTCGATAATATTATCAAAGGGTACGAACACCGAGGCAAGGACGAGGTTGATGTTGAGCACATTCAGGATTTAGTCGAGCAGCAGTTGATGGGTGCCGGCCTCTATGAGGTGGCCAAGGCCTACATCCTTTATCGTGAAGAGCACAAGAAGGCCCGTAACAAGCGTCTGCGTCCCGACGCATCAGCTATCCAGGACTATATGCTCGCAAGCCGCTATGCCCGCTATCTTCCCGATCTCGGACGGCGCGAAACCTATCCCGAAGCGGTCGCCCGTGTCCGCGACATGCACCTGCGCACCTTTCCTGCCGCCGAGGAGGACATCCGTTGGGCGTTCGATCAAGTGGTTGACAGGCGTTGCCTGCCCTCGATGCGCTCCATGCAATTTGGCGGCCCGGCCATCGAGAAGAATCATGCCCGCATGTACAACTGCACCTTCGGAATCTGCGATCGCGTCGAGTTCTTTGCTGAAGGTCTGTTCCTGCTGCTCTGCGGTACGGGCGTCGGCTTTAGCGTCGAGTTTGAGCATGTAGAAAAACTTCCGCCGTTGGCGGCCTCGGTCGACGAAGGAACCGTAGTCCACTTTGACATTCCGGATACTATCGAAGGCTGGGCGAATGCCATGCAGGAGCTAATCAAGAGCTACATCGAGGGCTATCTGGTCGAATTTAACTATTCCATGATTCGCCAACGCGGGGCCTCGCTCAAGACCTCCGGCGGTCGCGCTCCCGGCCACGTGCCGTTACGCCGTGCTCTCGAACGAGCCCGCAACATTCTTGACGGAGCGCACGGCCGCAAGCTCAAGCCGATCGAATGCTACGATGTTATGATGCATGCAGCCGATGCGGTGATTGCCGGCGGTGTACGCCGTTCTGCCACTATCTGCCTCTTCTCGCCGGACGATGGCGAGATGATGAATGCAAAACGCGGCAACTGGTTTGAAGAAAATCCGCAGCGCGGACGGTCGAATAACTCCGTGAAACTGATCCGCAACGAAACCTCTAAGGCGCAATTCCTGCGCATCTTCACCAAGCAGAAGGAGTGGGGCGAACCCGGGTTCTATTTTGCCAGCGATCAGTCACACGGCTGCAATCCCTGCTGTGAAATCGGCCTGAACCCGCATCTGGAGGTACGGGATGCGGATGGCAACGTAACGATCGAGTCCGGCTGGCAGTTCTGCAACCTGACCGAAATAAACGGGTCGAAGCTGCTTTCCGAAGAAGACTTCCGCATTGCCGTGCGCGCCGCAACCATTATTGGAACCCTTCAGGCGGGCTATACCACCTTCCCGTACCTCGGCGAAACGACCGAAAAGCTCTGTCGGCGCGAGGCCCTGCTCGGTGTGTCGATCACCGGCATGATGGACTCGCCGACCGTCACGCTCGACCCGGTTCTGCAGCAGAAGATGGCCAGGTATGCCATCGAAGTGAACCGCGAAATCTCGTTGAAAATCCAGACAGAACCTGCTGCCCGCCTGACCTGCGTGAAGCCCGCCGGTTCTACTTCGTTGCTGCTCGGTACGGCTTCGGGCATCCACCCGCGCCATGCACGCCGCTACTTCCGCCGCGCGCAGGCCAACAAGACGGATCCGGTCTACAAGTTCTTCAACGATACCAATCCACACATGTGCGAAGAGTCCGTTTGGAGTGCCAACAAGACCGACGATGTCATCACCTTCTGCGTCGAAGCGCCGGAAGAGGCCATTCTGCGCAGCGAAATGTCGGCCATGGATCTGCTCAAACATGTCCACTCCACCCAGCAAAACTGGGTGGTTCCCGGAACCGCGCGTCCAGAGTCGAACCCCGGTCTTCATCACAACGTCTCCAATACCCTAACGGTGCGGGACGACGAGTGGGACGATGTGGCCGACTATATCTGGGAAAACCGTGCCGACTTCACCGGTATCAGCATGCTGGCCGCCTCGGGCGACAAGTTCTATCAACAGGCTCCGCACGAAGAGGTTATAACCGCCCAGGACGAAACCCTCTGGAACGAACTGATCTCCAAGTTCCAGTCGGTCGACTACACGCTTATGCACGAGCGGGAAGATGTCACCAACCCGCAGGGCGAAATCGCCTGCGCCGGCGGTGCCTGCGAACTGGTTTAACGGACATCGTTTACGATCGGCCTAACGCCGATCTTTTGCAGCCGGAAGGCGGGCCATTATCTTTTTTGCCGCCTCGTTGATTCGCGCTTGCCGCTTGTCCTTAGGCTGGGATCGGTCGATTTTGGTTTGCAGGTTGCCCCGCCAAACCCGGTTGCCGGTTTTGGTGTCGTAGATCAACACGGTCAACGTTCCGATTTCGACGGTATAAATGTTCACGTCCGGTTCGCGTTCGGCATAGCTCCAACTGCTGCTTTCCCGGCTATAGACGATACCCCCCGAAAAATCGCGCTCGGCGGGGTTTGTGGAGTCGGTGTATTCCTGCTCTTCCCTGAGCTTCACATAGTAGGCCACCTGCACATCCGCAGTCGCGGAATCCGATGCCTGCTGCAGCCCTCGACTGATCAGCTCGCTGTTCAAAGCGGTTTGGATGTCCTCGTTAATGTAGGTGTCGGCTTTGTCGAGAATCTCTTCGGGCCCGTCGATCCACTGGTAGGATTGAATCTGACTAAAGTCAAACTCCTTGTCGTGTTCGGAGGTTGCTTTCATGCTGGAGCAGCCGGATAAGATACCGAGAAGGCAGGTTAGATTGAGGGCGGTTACTAATTTCATGGAAACTCCTTGTTGGAAACCAATATAGGTTCTGGTTTTATGGCTGTCGATGGGTAAAACAGATCTCATAATTATTGGCGGCGGGGCTGCCGGATTGATGGCGGGCTGTGCAGCGGGCGAGTTGGGGCTGAAGACCTTGATCCTCGAACGCAAGCACAAGCCCGGGCGAAAGCTGCTCATGTGCGGAAACGCCCGCTGCAATCTGACCTCCAATTTTATTGTGGAGGGGGCCTCTGTGCTGATTGCCACCGGAGGGATCAGTTATCCCAAAACCGGCTCGGTGGGCGACGGGCAGGAGTGGGCCGAAAAGCTGGGACATTCGGTGACTCCATACCGCCCGGGGCTGGTTGGCTTCGAAGTGGAATCCAACGTGCTCAAGAACCGTGTCGGGACGATCTATGAAAAAGTGGACGTGGAGATTGTTTTAGACGGTAAAAAGGTTGCGCAGACACGCGGGGTCTA
>JAUVCG010000070.1 GCA_030595785.1 Kiritimatiellales bacterium
TGCGCCCTGCGTCGAATTCTACGGGAAGGTTCAGTTCATGTGCGAAATCAACCCACTCGTTGTAGTAGCCCTGCCAAACCGGATTCTGCGGAGCGAGCGTACTCTGGAAGGTATAACCTGCAGGTGCCAGCAGGCTCCAGAGCAGAAACTCGCCGATGTTTTTCCGGCGGATGGCGCGGGCGGGATACACAACGGTTTTCTTGTGGGGCAGACGTTCCGGTCTGTCTTGGGCAGGCTGGACGCGCAGCGGGGCTTCCGAACAGGAAGTAACGACCGCAGGGAGTGGCAGTGCCTGCCCCACATTCTTCGCGACGGCGTTTGGAAGCTCATGTACATTCGGAAGGCCGATGCCTTCAAGGAAAGCCTTATCACGAAAATTGATGGGGGCATACCAGACGTGGTCGGCCATGGGGTACAGCATCTTGTTCAGATCATTCCCAAGGTGATCCTTCAACAATCGGTAGTTTTCCGGTCGCCCGTCTTCCGCAAAATCGTGTGGTTGTAGCAGGATTCGACATCCGGCGTTTGCAAGATACCATACCATTTTCGGGGTAAAGCTGTTCTTGCCCAGGGCATGGTTGTGAATGTGCCAAATATCGGGATCGCGCCCCAGCAGGCAGCGGGCCGTGAAACGAAAATCCTCAGCGAACTTTTCCGCATCGGGAAGTTTTTCGTCGGAATATTCCAGCGCGCGAAAAGGTTCCGTGATGGGGGTTAGCAGATCTCCGGGAGCGGATGCCTCGCCGGTTAAAACAAGCAGATCAACCTCGTCGCCGAGCGATTCAACGGCCCGTTCCATCACGCGGGTGACTCCACCCGGGCGAAGGTGATAGTGAATTACAGCTACTGCTAATCTACTCATTTTAACCACCCGCTCGTAAACTCGCTCAAGACTCGAAGGGCTCAAAGATTCCTGTTCTGCGTTCCTTTGTGTCTTCGTGTTTAATTATTCGATTCCGAACTTTTCGCGGTATTCGGGGAGCTCGATCATGGGCTGTCGTTCTTCCTCTACAATCTCATAAGCAACCTGCTCGAAGGTTTCGTCGCTGGCCTGGAACTGGCGGAGCATGGTGCTGAGCTCCGGCAGTTTCCCGATCACGCCGAGCGCTTCGGCGCGGTAGAGGAAGGTACGTAGAATACCGAAGGCCATTTTGCCGAGATCGCGGGTTTCCTGATTGCGATGAACGCGTTGGTCGAGGTCAACCTGCGCAATGGCTTCCATACCCCATTTTTCATAGACATCGATCAGGTGCGAGGTTTCCACACCGTAACCGATCGGGAAGGGAATTTTGTCCAGAACTTCACGCCGTACGGCATATTCGCCGGAGAGCGGCTGGATCAGGCCGGTCAAGTCGGGGAAGAACAGCGAGAACAACGGGCGGGTCAGGATTTCGGTTACGCGGCCGCCGCCGGAAGGGCGGATGCCTTGCGAGAAGGCCAGCGGACGGTCGTAAAACGCTTTCACGTAATGGACTTCCGGACGGTAAATCAGCGGCGCCACCAGGCCATAGGCAAAGCGCGGGTGGATATTTTTAATGTCAGCATCCACATAGACGATAATATCACCGGTCAGTTCGTAGACCGCTTTCCAAAGGTTTTCGCCTTTGCCCTTTTTCTCCCCGTATTGTGGAAGAATATCGGCAGAAAGATAAACATCGGCACCGAAGGTTTTGGCGATCTCGCAGGTACTGTCAGACGATCCGGAATCGATCACCGCAATTTCGTCGAGCAGGGGATAGCGATCCATCAGCTCCGACTTGAACATAACGATCTCTTTGCCGATCGTCTTTTCCTCGTTGAGGGTCGGTAGGCAGAGCGAGATTTTCAGGTCCTGCTTTTCCTTTTCCTCAACCAGCTTCTTGATATCCCAGAATTGGGAGTGGTGGATGGTATTGTTTTTAATCCAGTCATTCAGGTTCATTACAAAATCCTCCGTCGATGGCCAACAGCACGGCGAGGAGCTGCGCCAGTCCGGTGTAGATGGGTTTGATGCGAATGGTTTCATTAAGGTCGTGCAGATTGCTGGCCTCGGTGAGGCCTAGTGCCACTGCGGGCAGGCCGCGCGCAATCAGCTCCGAAACCTCCGACATGCTCGGGCGGATCGTGGGCTGTACACCTAGCTTTTCCATGACCTGTCGGCAGCTCTTAACCAACGGATGGCCGACATCGATGCCTCCGGGCTCGCGCGAGGAAACCACACTGAACTCAATGTCCGCATTATGAGGTGACGCAACATCCGCAATGATGGAATCAATGCGCTCACGGATGGACTGCACTATTTCCGAATTCTGACTGCGAACTTCGAAGCGAAGGCTGGACTGGGTGGCCATTACGTTAAAGCTTTTACCACCGCGAATAGCACCCAGTACAATAGAGGTGCGCGGCCGACGAGGGATCGGGATCTCAAGGATGCGGTTGATGACGTCGTTAAGCGCAATGATGGCACTGTTCTGTCCGGCGCGTTGCCATTCGAGTTCTTCGGGCAGCTTACAGGTGATCAGTCCTCGGAACATGCCTTCAGCGGTGTAGCTCAGACGCCCGAGTTTTTCGCCCTCGACGCAAATGCCGGCCTCGAACGGGATTCTGTTGTTTTCCATAAAGAATCGCAGGCCATCGAGGTTGCCGCGCCCCAGACCTTTTGTACTACCCAGCAGAATCAGATTGGCGTCAAGTTCAATGTCCAGCATGTCAAGAATGCTCGGCAAGGTTGCGAGGGCGGCCATCCCCAGACTGTTGTCGGCGACACCAGGGCCGATGATTTCGTCGGCGCGTACACTAAGTGTGTGATCAGCCTTTTCGGAATAGACCGAATCGGCATGGGCCACAAGCAGGATGTTTCGCTTGGGGTTCTTGCCTTGGATAATACCCACTCCGTTCCCCGCTTCGTCGGTGGAAACATTGTGCAACCCGCACTCATCCATGCGTTGGAGCAGGAGCTTTACGCGTGCAGCTTCCTGGAAGGTGGGCGCCGGAATTTCGCTGAGCATGATCAGGTTGGCGATCAGCGTTTCCTGAATGCCGGTTAGCTGCCCGGGCAGCGCGGGCAACAGATCCATTATTTCGTCGATGTTGCTGAATTTAGTCTTCATGCAAATCCTTGTTTGTTGACGTTGTGCTCTAGTCTAGCAGAGCGAGTGGCTATGGCAAAGGGACAGTCCTGTAAAAATGATTGAATGGTATTAGGAACTAAAAAGGCTTTCCTTGATTAAAGTGGGCGCTATGGTTCCCACAACGATAACGAGGCGGCCATGAGCGAAAATATTGGATTTATTTCGACACGCTTTGCAGGCACCGACGGTGTTTCGCTGGAGAGCGCGAAGTGGGCGAAGGTTCTGTGGGATCACGAGTTCCGCAGTTTCTGGTATGCGGGGCGACTCGACCGTTCGCCGGATGTGAGCTATTGCGTGCCCGAAGCCCATTTCGAGCATCCTGAGAACATTTGGCTAAACGAACGCATCTGGGGTAAGTCGTTCCGCGATCCGATCGTCAGCCGCCGCATTCGTGACATGGCCGAATACCTCAAGACCACACTCTACGAATTTGTTAACCGCTACGATCTGCGCATCCTCGTTTTTCAGAACGTTCTGACCATCCCGATGCATGTGCCGCTCGGCGTGGCCATTACCGAGTTCCTTGCCGAAACGCGCATTCCTTCAATTGCCCACCACCACGATTTCTATTGGGAGCGCGTCCGTTTTTCCGTCAACGGCGTGCCGGACTTTCTGGACATGGCCTTCCCGCCGCGCGATGACCTGCTTCAACATGTAGTGATTAATCAGGCCGCGCGCGAAGAGCTGTCGTGGCGCAAAGGGATTTCTTCGGAACTGATTCCCAACGTGTTCGATTTTGAAACACCGCCTCCTGAGCCGGATGACTACACCAAGGATCTGCGCACCGACCTTGGTTTTGAGGATGACGACATCCTGATCCTCCAGCCCACGCGCATTGTACCGCGCAAAGGCATCGAGCATTCTATTAAGCTGCTGGAATCGTTGGAAGATCCGCGCATGAAGCTGGTGATTTCTCACTCGGCGGGCGACGAAGGGTATGAATACCAACACATGCTGCAGGAGCTGGCGCACGACTCAAATGTGGACCTGCGGATCATTGACGACCGAATCGGGGAAATCCGCAAGAAAAACTCCGATGGACAGAAGATGTACACGCTGTGGGATCTCTATCCGTTCGTTGACTTCGTAACCTACCCAAGCCTCTACGAGGGCTTCGGCAACGCTTTCCTCGAAGCAATCTATTTCAAGCTGCCGATCCTCATCAACCGCTATTCCATCTTTGCGCGAGATATTGAACCCAAGGGTTTCCGTGTGCCTCTGATGGATGGATACCTGACGAAGCAGGTCATTGACAGTGTGCGCAGACTCCTTGAAGACAAGAATTACCGCCGGGCAACGGTTGAGCACAACTATGCTGTGGCGACCCGTTTCTACAGCTATACGGTGCTGCGCCGGAGCTTGCGTACACTCATCACCAATATCCGGGGATTGGAACCATGATTAAACACATCGACTTCCACGCTTTGGAACGAATCCGCAAGCGCATCAACCGCCTCTACGGACCGAGTGAATCCCAATACCTGCTTGAGCGGACGGTGGCGCTCATCGGCCGTTATGGGGTGGGGCTGGAAGGCTTCAATCATGCCGATCGCTGGGATGAAACCACTTCGGTATTGATCACATACGGCGACATGGTGCAGAACGGCAATGAAACTCCTCTGCAGGTTTTTAAGCGTTTTGCCGACCAGTATCTAAGCGGCGCCATCAGTACCATCCACTTTCTCCCCTTTTTTCCATATTCCTCCGACGATGGTTTTTCGGTGATCGATTACCGTGTTGTCGATCCGAAGCTGGGTGACTGGAAAGATATTGCGGAGGTGGGTCGCGGGTTCAGGCTGATGTTCGACCTGGTGCTTAACCATGCTTCCAGAAAAAGCAGATGGTTCGGGGATTATGTCGCCAATATTGCTCCATACCGCGATTATTTCATTGAGGTCGACCCGGAGTCCGACCTTTCTGCCGTCACGCGCCCGAGGGCGCTGCCGCTGCTGACGCCGGTACATACCCTGCACGGTGACACGCACGTGTGGACCAACTTCAGCGATGACCAGATCGATCTCGACTTCTCCAACCCCGACGTGCTGTTCGAGTTCCTCGACATCCTCCTGTTCTACATTGCAAACGGTGCAACCATCATCCGGCTCGATGCCATTGCCTACCTTTGGAAGCAGATCAGCACGAATTGCATCCACCTTGAGCAGGCCCATGAAGTGGTGAAACTAATGCGCGACCTGCTCGACATGGTGGCGCCGGAGGTGGTTCTGCTAACCGAAACCAACGTGCCGCACGAAGAAAATATTTCCTACTTCGGCAAAGGCGACGAAGCCCACATGGTGTATCAGTTCAGCCTGCCGCCGTTACTACTGCATGGACTGATCAACGGCGATGCATCCCACTTGACCCGCTGGGCAGCGTCGCTGAATGAAGTGCCGGACCACTGCACCTATCTGAATTTCACCGCGTCGCACGATGGCATCGGGGTTCGTCCATTGCAGGGCATTATACCTGATGACGAACTGAACAAACTCGCCGAGCGCATAAAGGAGCTCGGAGGGCATGTTTCCACTAAAACCAATTCCGACGGATCGGAAAGCCCGTACGA
Source organism: Kiritimatiellales bacterium (assembly GCA_030595785.1). Taxonomy (GTDB): domain Bacteria; phylum Verrucomicrobiota; class Kiritimatiellia; order Kiritimatiellales; family Pontiellaceae; genus Pontiella. The sequence continues at coordinate 5,674 of JAUVCG010000070.1, forward strand.
AATGAATATTACCTACTTCGATGCCCTTGGGGATGATCCCGGACAGGTAACCGATCTGCATATCGAACGCTTCCTCTGCTCTCAGACTGTTGCCATGGAGCTGCGCGGAGTTCCCGCCGTCTACTTCCACAGTCTGACCGCCACGCGTAACAACTATGCGGGTGTCGAGGAGACCGGACGGGCGCGCACCATCAACCGCTTTAAATGGCAGGAAGACGAATTGCAGGACCTGTTGGCCAAACCACGTTCTCCAACCGCGCGCGTCATGAAAGACTACCTGCACCGGCTCCAGCTCCGCTCCCAATACAAGGTTTTTCATCCCGATGCTTCACAGACTATCATTGACTTGGGGCCTGAACTGTTTGCCGTTGAGCGCGTATGGAAGAAGGAGAAGGTTATTTGCATCAGCAACTTCACCGAGCAGTATATGGAGTTCAAAAGCGATGACCGCCTCCCTGGATTGAACGAGTCCGGGGCATGCTCCGACATTCTGACCGGCCGGCGTTATATGGGTGAGGGAAAGGTCATCGCCCTGAATCCCTATCAAACCGTCTGGCTGTTGTGCTGAATGGTTTGGAGTGCGGTGGCTTGACACCGCTTTTAAATTGCCTTGCGCGGGTGTTTGAAAGCGCAATCGAGCTTGCGCACTCCAAATGTGCGCCATCTTAAAATGAAGACGCAATCAAGCTAGCGCTCATCATTCCATTTCTGCTAGTTTCCGAAACCTTGAAACGCAGGAGGGAATTTGTTGATGAACAAGGCTGATTTGATCGTTGCACTGGATGTGCCGAACGCGGAGGCAATGGAAGCAAAGCTTCAGGAAATGCCCGATTTTGTTGAATGGTACAAGGTAGGGCTGGAGCTATTCTGCGCTGATGGGCCGGCCGTGCTGGAACCTCTGAAAAAGCGCGGGAAGAAGATTTTCCTCGACCTGAAACTGCACGATATTCCGCGTACGGTCGGCAATGCCGTCAAGACGGCCGCCGAGCACGGCGTCAACCTGATGACCGTCCACGCTATCGGCGGCCGCGCCATGCTGGAGGAAGCCGCCAAGGCTGCCTCCGAATGCGCCAATCCGCCCAAGTTGGTGGCAGTGACTACCCTGACCAGCCTGAGCCAGGATGACTTCAAAGATCTCGGTATTGATCGGACGGTTTCGGAGCAGGCGGTTGAACTGGGCCGGTTGGCAATTTCGTCGGGGATCGATGGAATGGTCACGAGCGCGCATGAAGCCAAGGCGTTGCGCGAGCAGTTTCCTGAAGCGATTCTGGTCACGCCGGGCATTCGCATGCCGGAAGGCGATGTGGGCGACCAGAAACGCGTGGCCACACCGTCGTTCGCTGTGGGGCAGGGCGCAACGCATCTTGTGATTGGCCGTCCCATTGTGCAGGCCGAAGATCCGGTTGCCGCCGCGACCGCCATGATGGAAGACATGAATAAATAGAATTTTGATTTATTGATGGGCTCTGCCCATACCTGTAAATCGGCAATCAAAAATAGGGATACATCATGAGTAAGCCAAAGGTTTTGATAATTACAGGATACGGCGTGAACTGCGAGGCGGAGTCCGCGCATGCGTGGAAGCTGGCGGGAGCAGAGCCGGAGCTGGTGCATCTGAACGATCTGCTAGACAACCCTGACCCGCTCAATAATTTTCAGGCCATGATGTTTATCGGAGGCTTCTCCTACGGCGACCATATGACCAGCGGCCACGTCTTTGCCCTGCGCGTGAAACACCATATGCAGGCGCAGCTGCAAAAGTCCATCGACGACGGCAAGCTGATCATGGGTATCTGCAACGGGTTTCAGGTGATGACCAAGATGGGGCTGCTGCCCGGCCTCGACGGCAACTACTTCGAACCGACCGTTTCGCTGATGCAGAACGACTGCGGCACGTTCCAGAACTTCTGGGTGGATATCCGCTTCGAAGAGGATTCTCCCTGCGTATTTACCAAAGGGCTCGGCACCATGCCGTTGCCGATCCGCCACGGTGAGGGAAAGATCTTTACGCTCGATAGCGAACTGATCGAAAAGGTCGAGGCGCAGGGTTGCGCCGCCGCGCGGTATGTCGATAAGGACAACAGACCGACGCAGGAATTTCCAGCCAACCCGAACGGCTCACTCAACGCCATCGCCGGGTTGTGCGATCCGACCGGTCGCATCTTCGGCATGATGCCGCATCCGGAAGCCTACCTGTTCCCGGAAAACCATCCGAACTGGGACAAGCAGAAACTGGACGGCGAACTCCCGGAGCAGGGACTTGGCCTCAAGCTCTTCCAGAATGCAGTGAACTTTATCAATTCAGAGGGCTAAGCCTCTTCCAATGTCTGGAAACAACCAGAAGTTCCTGGAACAGCTGCGTGGAGGTCAACTCCAGCAGCTGTTTGATTTTCTTCCGGGCGTTTACTTTGTTGTAAAAAACCGCACCGGACAGGTGATGATGGCCAACGACGTTGCGGTGCGGTTGTGTGGTTTCGAAAGCGAGGAGGAGATGGTTGGAAGGACCGACCACGACATCTTTTCCCCGGAACGTGCCGACGCCTATGTGGAGGACGATCTGCATGTGTTTGAAACCGGCGAGAGCATTATTGACCGTGTAGAGTTGGCGCCCGATCCGAATCATTCGATCAACTGGTTTGTTACCACCAAGATTCCACTCTATTCCCGCGAAGACAAAATCATTGGATTGGCGTGCATTGCCCGCAACCTGACGGATGCCTACGAAAAGCGTCGCCCATATGCGGAAATGAATGAAGTGCTGGAATATGTGCGGGCAAACTTCGCCGCACCTATCAAACTTGAAGAGCTGGCCCGGATCGCGAACCTGTCGTCCAGCCAGTTTGAGCGCCGTTTCAAGAAGGTCTTTCAGATTACACCAACCAGGCATATTTTGAACGTGCGCATCCGTGCCGCCTGCCATTTGCTTTCCTCGACCAACGACACCATTGCGTCAATTGCTCTGGAATCAGGGTTTTACGACCATAGCCACTTTATCCGCAGCTTCAGGAAAGTGATGGGGATTGCACCGAACGAGTACCGCCAGCATCCGTGGTAGTTTACACCGGCATGCTTATTTTTTACAAGACGACAGGTCCGGGTTCCTGATAGCTTGGCAACATGAAAACTACAGGATTGTTTGCTATTTGGTTGCTGGCAATGAGTGCGGTTGCACAACCGGCCGGGTTTCAGGCGTTGTTCAACGGGACGGATTTGTCGGGTTGGTGGGGGCTCAAAACGGAAGATCCTGCTGGATGGATGGCTCTGCCCCCGGAAGAACTCATGGCCAAAAAAACCGCCAGCCTGAAGGATATCCGGAAGCATTGGCGTGCCGAGGACGGCGTGCTGGTGAACGACGGCAAAGGATTGTTCCTGACAACCGATAAAAACTATGCCGACTTTGAGCTGATGCTCGAATACAAGACCGTACCGCTTGCCGATAGCGGCGTCTATCTGCGCGGCATTCCACAAGTGCAGATATGGGATTTCACCGAGCAAAAAAAATTCAAGTTGGGAGCGGATAAGGGCTCCGGTGGATTGTGGAATAACAAAAAGAATCCCGAGGGAAAGAATCCGCTGGTACTGGCCGATAAACCGTTCGGCGAATGGAACCAGTTGCGAATTCTAATGGTGGGCGAGCGCGTGACAGTGCATTTGAACGGCCGGTTGGCGGTTAACCATGCGCGCATGGACAACTATTTCAACCGCGAGTTGCCCGTGCCGCGCACGGGGCCGATCCAGCTGCAAACGCACGGTGGAGAAATCTGCTGGCGAAATATTTTTATTCGTGAAATCGATGGCGCCGAGGCAAATCAAATACTGGCTTCCAATGCCTGGAAAGACGGGCAAGCTCCCGAACGCTGGGAGGGCGCGGTTGAGAGCTATCTTTTTGAAGACGGGATAATCCAGTGCAGGCCACAAAGGGGGGGCACCGTTTTTACCGAAAAGGAGTACGCCGATTTTGCCGTACGGTTTGAATTCAAGGTTCCGCCCGGCGGCAACAACGGCTTGGCCATCCGCTATCCGGGCAAGGGCGACCCCGCCTACGCCGGCATGTGCGAGTTGCAGGTGCTCGACAATTTATCGCCCAAATACAAGAAGCTCGACCACCGGCAATACCACGGCTCGGCCTACGGCATGGCCGCCGCCCACCGCGGCTACCAGCGCCCTGCGGGCGAGTGGAATTTCCAGACCGTGGAAGTCAAGGGTTCGACCATCAAGGTGGAGCTGAACGGCACGCTGATTCTCGATACCGACCTTTCCACGGTTACCGAATACATGGCCAACAAGAAGCATCCCGGCAAGGATCTGCCCCGTGGCTATTTTGGTTTTGCAGGGCACAATGATCCTGTGGCTTTTCGCAATATTCTAATGAAGGAGTTGACCCATGAAAAATAGACGTTCGTTTGTTAAAGGCACTGCTCTTGCAGGTGCAAGCCTCCCGTTGTTCAATATTGGCGTGGCAAGGGCGGAGGCCGGCAAGGTCAACCATGCCAGTTTTGGGGCGAGCGGCATGGCGGGCGGGGATATCGGCAGCATGCTCCGAACCAACAAGGTAAACCTGGTCGCCGTTGCGGAAGTGGATAGCTCGAAGCTGGGACGGGTGAAGGAAATGGCTCCCGATGTGCGGGTCTACAAGGATTGGCGGGAGCTATTGGAGAAGGAACACAAGAACCTGGATTCAGTCAATGTTTCGACCCCCGATCATATGCATGCGCCCATCGGGGTGACGGCGATGAACTTGGGGCTGCACGTCTATGGACAAAAGCCGCTGGCGCAGAGTCTGCATGAAACCCGGCGCATGATGCAGATTGCCAAAAAAACCGGTGTCGTCACGCAGATGGGGATCCAGCTTTCGTCGAGCACGTATGAACGTCTGGTGGTTCGGATGATCCAGGACGGCATCATCGGCAAGGTGAAGGAAGTGCACATATTCAGCCACAAGACGTGGGGCGATCCCAATCCGCGCCCGGATCGAAGCGATCCGGTCCCCGAATCCCTCGACTGGGAACTATGGTGCGGAACCCGCCCGAAGCCTTCCTTCATCGCCGGATACGACCATCCCGGTCAGTGGCGCAAGCGGCTCGACTACGGCACCGGAACGCTCGGCGACATGGGCTGCCATATCTACAGCCCGATGTTCCATGCCTTGAATCTCAAGGCACCGCTTTCGGTAAAGTCCATTGGCGGGGTTCCAAACAAGACCAACTGGGCCGTCGATGAAAAGGTTGAATATGTTTTCCCCGGCAATGAACGCACGGCAGGCAAAACCCTGAAGGCAACCTGGTGCGACGGCGCGCAGCGCCCGCCGCGGGAACTACAGGAAATGTTTGGCGAAAAAATGCCACAGCAAGGGGGCATCTTTAT
>JAUVCG010000025.1 GCA_030595785.1 Kiritimatiellales bacterium
AGGTGGACCTCTATGGCCGCGATAAACTCAATGACCGTTGCCAAAATATTGATATCGAACTCTACAGCGGCGGTTTCGGTGGTACGCTGGTAGCGGAAGTTTCCGGTGTGGCGATTCCGACTAATGCACCTTATCATCTGCGCACCGAACTGACGCCCGCAACCGCGTTCGACACGGTGGTTGTGGTCGGTCACGATACCACGGAGGGCAACAATAAATTCACACTCATGGAGATCCGAACTGCGGTATTAGGCAACGTCGACACCGACACCGATGGCGACGGGTTGACCGATGCGCAGGAAATTGCGCTCGGTACCGACCCCAACGATCCGGATTCTGGATTTGGCATTGACGGCACGGTTCTTCCAGCCACTGGGAAAATGCGCATCAAATGGGTGAGTAACACCGGCGTGCTCTACCGCATCTGGCAAAGCCCCGATCTGATCGACTGGACCGTTGCCCGCGACTGGGCCGCCGCCCAGACCCCGCCGGAGGATACGCTTGAATTTGATCTTTCGCCCTCCAACGGCTTCTTCAAGGTCGAGGCCGAAATGCAGTAGACCGAAACCGGTTTATGGCTGCGGGAGAAAAACGGATGCCGGTCGCAAATAGGATAACGATAAAAGATGTCGCCCGGGAAGCGGGAGTGAGCGTTACGGCTGTTTCCCATGCACTGAATCCCAACCCGGGTTCAACGATCAGAGTCAGTGAAGCCACCGTGATGCGTGTCCAGGAGGCGGTTCGGAGGACGGGATTTCGTCCGCATGCCGGGGCGCGCTCTATGCGCTCGAACCGATTCAACAATATTGGTTTTCTGGTTGTCCGGAAGGGCGTGGACAGTCGTCCGCCGGAAGACTATCTCATGGGCGTTAACGATGCGGCCCACCGGAAGGGCTACCGCGTTGTGCTGGTTGGGCTTGAACAGGGGGAGGACGACTATCGGAAATCCATCTCCTCGTTGCTTCGGGAAAAGAGTCTTGATGCTTTGGTGGTGGCCAGCTACCACCAGCTTTCATCGGTGATCCACGAAGCGTTGGCTGATCTTGATTTGCCGGTGGTTTATGTGAACGACCGCTATAAACACAATTCGGTTTGGGTAGATGATCGCCTGGGTGGACGCATCATGACCGACTATCTGCTGGAACGCGGTTATCGTGATATTGTATTTGCGCTTCGGCAGCATTTTCCCGGCCAGCGGGTGGAGCAGATGCATTGTAGCGCGGTGGAGCGGCTCGAAGGCTACCGGCAGTCCATGGCGGATGCCGGGCTTAAGCCCGATGTGCGCATGATTGAAATACCGGAACCCCTTAGACCTCAATCCAGATTATTTGACCATGATCTGCTGGAGAACATCTATGCGAGTATTTGGCTAATAAAATATCGTCAAACCATTAGAATTCGGCTGATTGTCCAGTGATCGATTTGACAGCCGTTTCATATTGTAATAATACGGCTTATTCAGGAGTGGTTAGCTGGATGGAATTAATAAACAAAGGATGCCGGTCATGATGTATAGAAAGCTTTTGCTTTTAGTTTTAGTGGTTTGTTTAATGGGGACGGTGGATCGCCTCTTTGCAGCGGCAGGGATGGAAGGAAGTCGCCCGAATATGGTTTTCTTTCTGGCGGACGACCAGAGCAAGTTCGACCATTCGGCCTATGGCAACGAACTGGCGCCTACGCCGGTCACCCAAAAGTTTGCCGATGAGGGGTTGGTCTTCGAACGCATGTTCACGGGGCAGGCCATCTGCGCGCCGAGCCGCTCGATGCTTTATACCGGGCTCGATCCCATTCGAAACGGATGCATCCTGAACCACACCCCAGTCCGACCGGGAATCGAGACGATTACCAAATATATGGGTGATCTGGGCTATGAAGTCATCCTTGCCGGTAAATCACATGTGGCACCGGATGAACAGTTCCAGTGGACGAAGCGCTTCCAGCCGGTGAAGGTCGCAGGGCTTCCGCGTCCTTGGATTCCGGTCGAAGAGATGGACTCGTTTATGAAGAATCCCGGCGACAAGCCGTTCTGCATGATCGTGGCCAGTGAATTTCCGCACGGCCCGCACATCAAGGAAACCTCCTTTGGCAATGAAGATATCAAGGTGCAGTCGTTCATAGAAGACACCCCCGACAACCGCAAGTCGTACACCACCTACTATCAGAGCATCGTAGAGAAGGAGAAGGAATTCCAGGCCGTGCTCGATATGATCGACAAGCGGGGACTGCGTGACAACACCGTGGTATTCTATGCCGACGACCACGGCCATAAGCGCGGTAAGTTCACGGTTTATGATTCCGGTTTGAATGTGGCCTTCATGGTTCGATGGCCTGGAAAAATCAAGCCGGGCCGTACCGCTGCGCTCGCCAGTTTTACTGATTTCGTTCCAACTGCGGTCGAACTGGCCGGCGGCGTTTCGCCTGTTGGCATTGATGGCAAGAGCCTGATTCCGGTGTTGGCTGGAAAAACCTCCGAACACCACGACTATGTATACGGTGTGGCGCACAACCAAGGCATTCAGCAGCGGCATGTCTTTCCACAACGTTCTGTTCACGATGGGCGCTTCCACTACATCGTCAATTTCAACAGCCTCGAGAAAATAGAAAGGGATCGAGCTGCGGGCGAAACGATCGACTTCTTTTTTGAATACGGTGCCAGGAAACATTCAGGCCAACTGGAAGAGGAGCTGTACGACACGCATGCTGACCCGGATGAGATATCGAATATTGCGGGCAAGGAAGAGGTCTCAGCCAGCAAGGCACGTTTGCGCAAGCAGCTTTTCCAATGGCTGGAAAAGCAGGGAGACTATCTTGGCGAAGAGGGCCCGGTTCTGTTCTTGCAGGGGCGCCAGCATGAGCTCGACGAGCAGGGAGAGAAATACGGCTATAAGATTCCCGACGTATTGGTCGGTAGTCTGGAAGGTCGTAAATACAACCCGCATACCATCACCGGTGAAAACCGTGAAGTCCCTGATCCCGGAGAGCCGATAACAACGGAGTGCTCACCACGAATGAATGGACCTCCGGCGGGAAGAAACACTAGCAAGTTGGGCAGGGGGATAATCAATTGGGAAAAGGCTCTGTCGAAGAACGACCTGGTTTGGACAAATGGAATTGGGGATCATTGGGGGGAAAGCGCGTTTATTGCCAATGGATTGACGGGAGCGTCCATCTACCGCATGCCCGGCGACGACTGGGTCCTACGCTGGGAGCTGGGCCGTACCGATGTCGCCGCAGAATATCATATTCCCGACATCGACTGGTCGATCCCGCGCGTGCCGATCGGCAACATTGTTCTCAATCCCGCCGGCAAAGTGGAAAAGGCCGATATGCGACTCGATATCCGGGACGCCGAGGCGCGCGGCACGATTAAAACCGACAAGGGCAATATCCAGTGGCGCTCCTTCATCGACCGCGATTCCAACGTGGTAGTGATCGATTCTGAAAGTTTCGGCGGCGAAGCCGGCCTTGCGCTCGACCTCGCCGAGCAGTGGGCCATCAGCGGTCGCATTCCGCATACCCAAACCGATCCTTCATCAATCGACCCAAAACATCTTCCGCCAAAACCGTATCGCGATCAAATCGGCGACATCACGGTCGCAGTTCAGCCGCTCACCAAGCACGGCGCGCATGCTACCGCCTTCGTTAACCTGCCGGGCAAGAAGGGGCGCAATGTATTCCTGCTTTCCGTCGGCAAGGTGTTCAAGCCGGAGCTGAGCCGGGACGACAATATTGCACAGGCGATCAAGCAGGCGGTCGATGCCGTCAGCAGTGCACGCACCGACGGCGTGGCCAAGCTGGAGAGCCGGCACCGCCAGTGGTGGCATGATTATATGGCGCAGGCCTACGTCTCGCTTCCGAACGACCCGCGATGGGAAAAATTCTACTGGTTGCAGATCTATAAGTTTGGCGGGGCATCGCGCGCCGATGTGCCGATCATCACCGACAACATGGGCCCATGGTTCACGCAGTGCGGCTGGCCGGGCACCTGGTGGAACCTCAATGTGCAGCTTTCCTACTATCCGACCTTCAGCGGCAACCGCATGGATGTTGGACGCTCCATGCTCACCGCCATCGACTATTTCCATGCCACGGGCAAGCTGGGTTCGCCGGAAGACCCGGATGCCTACAGTCGATCCCGCACTTCGACCTATAACCTGCAGCGCAGCAATGGAACCACCAAGGAGCTGGGCAATCTCACCTGGGTGCTTCACAACTACTGGCGCTACTACCGCTACAGCATGGACGAGCAGGTGGCGCGCAACCTCTTCCCGATCCTCAAGCGCAATATCAATTATTATTTCAAAGTGATGGAAACCGACGCAGACGGCACCCTCCACCTGCCGCCGATGGTGTCGCCGGAATACAACTCGTCCACCCCGAAGGGTAGCAAGCCCGGGCTGTTGCGCGACACCAACTATTCGCTCCAGCTCTTCCAGTGGGGCTTGCAGACTCTCATCGATCTAAATGAAGAACTGGGACTCAACGATCCGGCTTTCAAGGATTGGAAAAAAGCCTTGAAGAAACTGACGCCGCTGCCGGTCGGTGAATTCGGTTTGAAGATCAGCGCCGAAGAGGACTACAACTTTTCGCACCGCCACTATTCACATCTGCTCGCACTCTACCCGCTGCATACGATCACCCCGGATCAGGGGCCGGAGGCCGAGGAGCTTTTCCTCAAGTCGGTCGAACGCTGGCAGAGCATGCCAAACGCGCTGGCTTCCTATTCCTACACCGGCTCGGCCGCCATGTTCGCCACGCTGGGCGACGGCAACCGCGCGGTTGAAAAACTTGAAGGCATGCTCGGCGCGGTGCTGGGTGCCGGTCTGCGGGGCATCGGCGATACGGCAGAAGGGTGGGGCAACAAGAAGGTCGGCATCATGTGGAACTCCATGTATGCCGAAGGCGGCGGACCCGTCATCGAAACGCCGCTCTCTGTGGTCGAAAGCATTGGCTACATGCTTATTCAAAGTTGGGATGGCATTATCCGTGTATTCCCTGGAATGCCCGACCGCTGGGCCGATGCGCTCTACCACAACCTGCGCACCGAGGGTGCCTTCCTCGTTTCCGCCGAGCGCAAGGGAGGTGAAACCAAGTGGATCCGCATTGAAAGCCTCGCCGGCGAGCCGCTCGTGCTGCAGACGGACATGACGGAGTTCAAGGCCGACCGCGACATCGCGATGGAGCCGGTTGAAGGCCCGCGCGGACAGAAGCGCTGGAAGATCGAACTGAAAAAGGGCGAAACCGTTTTGTTGCAAACCATATAACGAGCTATATTTAGAGGATGAGGTAATCATGAGTGATAAACCCAAAAAACGATTTTTTTCACACCACGCTAAATCGAGCGCAATGGTGGTGAGTCTGGCGATACATGCCGTTCTGATTGTAGTAGCCCTGTCCTTTGTGGCGGTGACGGTCATAACGAAGGAGGATCAAAAGTTTGAGGCCAAGCCGGTCAATCGCCCAAAGATGGTGCTCAAGAAGCTACAGGTGCCGGTTAATATTAAAAAAAGAAAACCGCAGAAGCCCAAGCTGCGCAAGCGGATTGTGGTTCAGCCGAGGCTGAACCAGAGCATGCCCGATATCAAGATGCCGGAAATCACGGGCGTGAAAGGGGGGATGGGTTCGGCGGCTGGCGATGGGCTCGGTGGTGCGGGCGGCGTCGGTTTCTCCATGCCGGAGATCGAGCTGTTCGGAATCAAGAGCAAGGGCGAGAAGATATTCATTATTCTCGATGCATCCGGCGACATGATGGTCGACGAAATCGGCGGGATTCCAGCTTATACCATTATTAAATCCGAGTTGGTACGGATTCTGGAGGAGTTGAATTCGACGGTTCTGTTCAATATTGCGGTGTATGGCGGCGGCGGCGACTACACCCTGTTCCCAAATCTTGTTTCGGCCAGCGCGCCGAACGTGGCCAAGGTGGAAAAATGGCTTGAGCCTCTGAATGCGTTCACGAAAGGCATGGGCGATAAGAACTATGGCCCGAAGACGCTGGGATCAGGCGGAATCCGAATCTCAGGGGATAACCAGATAGAGCCATTACGAGGCAATATCGGATATTGGGCGCTCCCCATGATGCGGGCCATGGAGCAGCAGGCTGATTCGGTTTTTTTACTTTCCTGTTCGTGGGGATTTCTTGCTCATAAGACAGATGATGCCGAGCAATGGAATGAATCCAAGATGGAACGCTATAAAGAGAAAGTTGCGGAGGCCACGACAAAATTCAAAGAAGATAATGATCGCCGAAGAGCAAAGGGGGAGCCACCCAGAGTTCTTCCGAACGGCAATAAAGACCGGCATATGGTAAAGATCTATTTCCCGAACGAACCGCAACCGCCTCGTCCAAAATTTTACGTCTACACACCCAAAGAGGTGCTGAAAGCGTATGATAACACGCGCAAAAAGTTTAAATCGAAAATGCCGACCTCCAGCGGCTTGAGGAAGCGTAAGAAAAAGGAGAGATATTCAATCAATGTCATTCACTTTGTGCGGACGGATGATCAGAAAGGAGAAGATGTCCGCTTCAAAGAAGTAACCAGCTTTACCAAGGGGGAATATAAAAGAATCAAGGGTATGGATGCGATCCGAAGTTCGGTTCAATAGGAGGTGTCAGGACTATAACCAATAGCCAGCCATGCAGGGCCGTTTCATAGGCCCATCAGCATGTTCGTAAAGTTAAAATAATTAAACAAAACACGATGAATAAATCGCCCCTGGTTTTTGCGGCAGCGCTCTTGGCGCTTGCCATGCCGTCGTTCGCGACGGAGGCGACGGACAACGCCCTGTTCAAGGGCCGCAACCCGCTGGGCGAAGCGATGGGGAAGCCGGTCTATGCCAACCGTGTTTTCCAGCAGGGTTGCCATTGCTGGTGTCCCTCGCTGATCAAGGTGACGCCGCAGTACAATCCCGACGGAAGCATCAAGCGCTATGTGCTCTATTTCATCAATGTGCGCAAGGGCGCCATTGCCGGAACGAGCTGGCTCTATTCCGACGACCTTTCGCCCGGAAGCTGGTACGGGCATCACTCGGAATTGGTGCAGGAAGCAAAGTTCAACAACCCAGCCATCATCTTTTACCCGAACAACCGCGGTTCGGTCAATCAGCTGCCCGGCGATGTTGATCATGAAGACGCTTGTCTCTGGGAAGTCAACGGCCAGTACCATGCCCTCATGACCGATATGAGCGGCCGTGCCACCGGCGGCAAGAAAAAGGCCGTCATGCACTGGTTTGCGGATGCAAAATCCGGCACCAATTATCGGCTCTACTCGGATCTGCCGCTGGCCTACGTAGGTGATTCCATTACATTTGCGGAGGGCAATACCGAGCGCTACTACCGCATGGAACGGCCGCAGGTTTATGTAAATCCGGAGACGGACAAGGTGGAGGCGTTCCTGCTGGCTTGCAACCCACGCGAAGGATCGCAATCCGCTCCAACCGAAGGCGCGAGCATCATCATCTGGCCGGTCAACCATTGGAAGCCGGAAAAATGAAACACGGGCGTAGATTGATATTGGGAGGCGTAGCGGCGTTGTCTTCCGGGGCATTGGCCTGCGGCCTTTTTGATCCGGTGCTGCTGGCGGACTTCAAGGATCCACAGAAGCCGGATATCAAATGGCCGCTCTTCATGGCCGCACAGGACCTGGTCTGGGAGGACGGCGTCGGCGACACCTGGGGCGATGCCGCCTTTATCGCCAACGGCCTGACTGGCGCCTCGATCTACCGCAAGCCCGGCGACGAATGGATGCTGCAGTGGGAGCTGGGCCGCACCGATGTGGCGGCCGAATTCCATATTCCAAGTATCGACTGGTCGATTCCGCGCGTGCCGATCGGCAGCATTCTTCTCGACCCGTCGGGGAAGGTGAAGAAAGCCAACATGCGGCTCGATATCTGGAACGCCGAAGCGCGCGGGCGCATCGATTCGGATAAAGGCCGCATTTACTGGCGCTCGTTTGTCGAGCGCGAGGCCAATGTGATCGTGGTGGAATCGCGCGCCACCGGCGGCGAAAAGGGACTGGCACTCGGCGTGGCTGAGCAGTGGTCCATCAGCCCGCGCATCATCACCACTCAAACCGATCCGGCCACGCTGCCGGCCGATCAGCTTCCTCCCAAGCCGTACCGCGAGCAGCGCGGTGATTTGACGGTAGTCATTCAGCCGCTTACGAAGCATGGTGCGCATGCAACCGCCTTCGTTAATATTCCAGGGAAGAAAGGACGCAATACCTTCCTGTTGGCGGTTGGTAAGGCCTACGAGCCAACGAAGTCGCAGGAGGACAATATTGCGCTGGCGGTAAAAGAGGCCGTGGATGCTGTCGAGCGCGCCCGCACCGAAGGCATCCCGGCGCTTTCGAAACGGCACCGCGAATGGTGGCATAACTATATGCAGCAGTCGTTCGTCGAGGTCGAGGGCGACGATTTCTGGGAGCAGTTTTACTGGCTGCAGATCTACAAGTTCGGCGGGGCGGCCCGTTCGGAGCTTCCGATCATGATCGATAACATGGGGCCGTGGTTTACGCAGTGCGGTTGGCCGGGCACCTGGTGGAACCTGAACATTCAGCTCTCCAACCTACCCAGCTTTACTGCCAACCAGCTGGAGCAGGGCAGTTACTTTACTCATATGATTGATCACTATGATGCCAAAGGCACATTCAACTCCGCAAATAATCCGGATGCAATCACCTGGCCGCGCACCTCGACCTACAACATGATTCGCCGCGAGGGTGGCGATACCTACGAGCTGGGCAACCTGACCTGGGCACTGCAGCACTACTGGCGTTTCTGGAAATATTCGATGGACGAGTCCATCGGGCGCAAGCTGTTTGCGTTGCTGAAGAAGAATATGAACTATTATTTCGACGTTATGAACGAAGATGCTGACGGCACGATCCACCTGCCGCCGATGGTATCGCCGGAATATAATTTCAGAACCGAACCGGAAGAACGCGGCTATCAGATGCAGCGTCCCGGCCTGCTGGCTGACACCAACTATTCGCTCCAGCTCTTTGCGTGGGGGCTTGACGCGCTGCTGGATCTCAACGAACGTTTCGGCCTGAATGATCCAATGGCTGTAAAATGGGCCGATGCGAAAAAGCGCCTCCGCCCGTTCCCGGTTAACGAGCACGGCCTGATGGTCAGCGCCAGGCAGGGCTTCGATGTTTCGCACCGCCACTATTCGCACCTGATGGCGCTCTATCCGCTGCACACGATCCATCCGGAGCAGGGGGCTGAGGCCGAGGATTTGTTCCGCAAATCGGTCGAGCGTTGGCTGAGCCTGCCCGAACAACTGGCGGCTTATTCCTTCACCGGTTCGGCGGCCATGTTCGCCACGCTGGGCGACGCCGAGCGGGCGCTGGAGCAGCTCGACGGCATGGTGAGTGCGCAGGGTCTCGGTATGAAGCCCGGCGTGCGCGCCGTCAAGCCCAATACGATGTATGCCGAGGACGGCGGCCCCGTGATCGAGACACCGCTGGCTGTGGTCGAAAGCATGAACTATATGATGCTCCAAAGCTGGGGCGATGTGATCCGCGTCTTCCCGGCCATGCCCGAGCGTTGGTTCGAAGAGACGGTATTCCACAAGCTGCGCACCGAAGGCGCTTTCCTCGTTTCCGCTGAATGGTCCGAAGGAAAAACGCAGTGGATCATGATCGAAAGCCTCGCCGGGGAACCGTGCGTGATCGAGACCGATATGCCGAAATTCGTGGCTGATCGCGAAATCAAGATCGAGCCAATCGAAGGTCCGCGCGGCCGGCAACGGTGGGAAATCGATTTAAAAAAAGGCGAAAGCATCCTGCTGAAGCCGGAGAATAGAGGAGAGAAACGATGAAAAACAAATGGATCGTGGCTTTGGCCGCAACGCTCATGGCAAGCGCTTTGCCGTCTTTTGCAACGGAGGCGACCGACAACGCCCTTTTCAAGGGAACCAATCCGCTGGGCGAGGCGCTGGGCAAGCCGATCTATGCCAACCGCGTTTTCCAGCATGGCTACCATTGCTGGGATCCGTCGGTGATCAAGGTGGGCGACACCTACCACCTCTTCTACAGCCGCTGGAAAATGGTGGAGGGGCAGGTCAACAACCTGGCGCACTGGATGACCACAAGCGAGATCGTCCATGCCACCTCATCCAAGCTCCTCGGCCCGTACATCAACGTGGAAAACCCGGCGATCTCCGCCAAGGAGAACCACGACTGGTGGTTGCACAACCCCAAGATCACGACCGAATATAACAAGGACGGCAGCATCAAGCGCTATGTCCTCTATTTCATCAACGTGCGCAAGGGGGCCATCGCCGGAACCAGTTGGCTCTATTCCGACGATCCGAAAAAACGCTGGGGCGATCCGCTGCCGAACAACCGTGGCTCCATCAACCAGCTGCCCGGCGACACCGATCACGAGGATGCCTGCATCTGGGAAGTCAACGGCCAGTACCACGCCCTCATGACCGACATGAGCGGGCGCGCCACCGGCGGCAAGAAGAAGGCGGTCATGCATTGGTTCACGGATGCAAAGTCCGGCACCAACTACCGGCTCTACTCAGATGTCTCCCTGGGCTATGTTCACGATTCCGTCACCTTTGCGGAGGGGAACACAGAGCGGTACTACCGCATGGAACGCCCCAATGTGTTTGTGAATCCGGATACGAAAAAAGTAGAGGCGTTTCTCCTGAGCTGTGTGCCCAGCGAAGAATCGCAGTCCGTGCCGACCGAAGGTGCGAGCATCATCATCTGGCCGGTCAACGGCTGGAGCCCGGAAACGAAATAAACCGGGTGGATTCGGTTGGAAACCCAAAGATGGAGACTTTTCAATGAAACGCAGATATTTTATCGGTACGCTAGGCGGGGCATCCGCAGCGGTCGGAATGGGATGGGTTCGCCCGAGCAGGCCCAAATATGTTTTCCTGATGATTGGCGACGGCATGGGCGTGGCCCAGGTTGAGGCTGCGGAGCGCTATGCACGGATGAAATATCCCTCGCGCAACAGCAGACTGGCCATGAATCGCCTGCCCGTGCGGGGATTGACCATCACGACGGAAGTCAATGGCAAGATTACCGATTCCGCCGCAGCGGGCACGGCACTGGCCTGCGGGTTCAAGACCGCGAACGGCATCCTCGGCATGGATGCCGACCTGGCGAATACCTTCCCTTCCGTTGCGGAACTTGCCCGCGATGCAGGTAGGGAGATCGGCCTCGTGTCCTCCGTGCCGGTCGACCATGCCACACCGGCCGCGTTCTACGCCAAGGTTCCCAAGCGTGGCATGTACTACGAGATCGACAAGCAACTGGCACAGTCGGGCTTTGCCTATGTGGCCGGCGAACCCATGCTCGGCCGCAAGAAGGCGAAAGGTAAAATTCCGCCGGAACAGCTGCTCGAAAATGCAGGCTACCGGCTGGTGGGCGGCCGCGCCGGATTTGATGCACTAAAACCTGGTGGCGGCAAGGTGCTGGTGGAGCAATCCATGGGCTATGCACTGGAAGGCAGGCAGGAAATATCGCTGGCCGATTTCACGCGCAAGGGCATCGAGCTGCTGGATGGGGACACCGGATTTTTCATGATGGTCGAAGGCGGCAAGATCGACTGGAGCGGGCATGCCAACGATCTTGCGGCCAACATCCACGAAACGTTGGCATTCGACGAAGCGGTTGGGGCAGCGCTCGACTTCTGCACGGCGCATCCCGATGAGTCGTTGCTGATTGTTACAGCCGACCATGAAACCGGCGGGCTCCAAATCGACGCCGCGATTCCGCCCTGCATGGCTTCCGCCATCGACCGGCAAAAACATGCGTCCAGCCATTATGCCGATCTGGTCAAGCAATGGAAAAAAACAGGATCGGTCACCCCCGACCAAGCCTATGTTAAGCTCAAGGACGCGTTTGGTTTTACGGACCTGTCGCCCGAAAGCCAGACCCGGTTGAAGCAAGCGGTTTCCGGCGAGATGACCCAAACCCCGAATACCGCACAGAGCCCGGAGTTGCAGAAAATGTACGGCACGAAAAACATGGCCGTGACCAGCTGCCTGCACGAAGTGGCCGCGCGTGCCGGAGCGCGCTGGACAAGCTTCAAGCATACGGACACGCGGGTCGCAACAACCGCCGTTGGCCCCTGGGCAAAGCCCTTTGGTGGTGAAACGGATAATACCGACATTGGAAAAAGACTCATTGAACTGCTTGGATAAGCCAAAAAAAAGGAAACAGGAATGAAACGGTATTGCATGATAATTGCCGGAGGCCTTGCCGCACTCTCCGCATCGGCGGATGTGAAGCTGCCCGCCTCAATGTTCACAACGGACTGATATCGTCCAAACCCCGGCCGACTACTCCTGTTTCCTCCCCGAGCTGCTGAACCGCTGATCCGGCCTGCACCCGCTGCGGTTTTCCAATGTCTGGAAAAAACGAGGGAGGGATTTCCCCCCGTATGGCGTTGTGTTACGGTGTTCGGGTTAACGGGTCGATTTTCATTATGGAAGACCAGTACAATACCCGTCAGACGCTGATCCAGCGGACGCATCATGACCGAGCACCTGATTGAACGCGGAAATCGTAAGATCGTATTTGCTTTGCCGCAATATACCCGCGGACAGCAGCTCGACCGGATGCATTGCAGTGCGGCTGACCGTGTTGCCGGTTATCGGCAGGCGATGGCGGCTGCCGGGCTGGTGCCTGATGTGCGGTTGATTGAAATGGGGCGCGCCGCGATCGAAATGGCCATCAAGATTATTGAAGATTTCGATACGACCGAAATCCCCTCCATCAAGTTCAGGCCCAAGCTGATCCTCGGCGAATCGACCTGAGGAGATCGGGTTCTTTTCCTGCCGGATCAATCCGTCACCTATCAGCGTGATATATTAAAAATATCACTGAATATTATGATGACACCTTAGAATGTGTGATGTAAAACACTTCGTTTTACAGGCTTTGGTCTGGCTGGGGAAAACGCTCGGGTTTTCCAATGTTTAAAAAAACGGAAGCCGCCATGCCGGAGCATGAGAGTGAGTTCCAATGATTGTACGTTTCGCAGCAAAAGAGAAAAAGTTGATGTTGGTCATGTGCTCCATGGCGCTGGCTGCTGTGGCTTGTGCATCGCCCGGGCCGAACGTGGTCTTTTTTCTGGTGGACGATCTGGGGATTAAGGATCTGGCATGCTATGGAAGTGATTTCCATGAATCGCCGAACATTGACCGGCTGGCGGGCGAGGGCATGCGCTTCACCAACGCCTATGCCTCGCATCCGGTCTGCGGGCCGTCGCGTGCTGCTATTGTCACCGGGCGCTTCCCGGCGCGTCTTGGCGTGACGGGCGTCGGCGGAGATATTCCAAAAGGCAATACGATCTGGCCAAAGGTGCTGAAGGAGGCGGGGTACGCCACCTGGTTCGGCGGAAAATGGCATCTGGGGAATGCGGACAGCGTGACGGCCAACGGGTTCGACTACAACGTAACCGGTTGCAGCCGCGGCCAACCGGCGGATTACTATTTCCCTTACGAGGGGACCCCCGCCAGCCAGAATGTCAGGGGGCTGGAAGACGGCAAGCCGGGGGATTACCTGACCGATGCGTTGACCGACAAGGCGCTCGCTTTTCTGGATGGGCACGGGGAAGACCCATTCCTTCTGTATTTTTCCTACTACAACGTCCACAAACCAGCCAACCCGCTAGGGTACAAGAAAGGCGATCCCACGCGCTATGTGCAGGGGAAAAAGGAGTACAATGCCTATTTCGAGAAAAAACTCGCCACGATGGATGGTGCCGACCGGGGTTTCCGGGAAGAAGCGTATTCCGGAGGAACCCTTCAGATGGCCACACGCCAGCGTGAGCCGGAGTTCGCCTCGCAAATCAAGGCAGTGGACGACAGCGTTGGCCGGGTGCTGGCAAAGCTCGACGAGCTGGGGGTGGCTGATAACACCATCGTGATCTTTACGTCCGACCAAGGCAGCATGGCGACTTCCGGGAAAGCGGTCAGTTCCGCGCTGCCGTACCGTTTCGGCAAGGGATTTCTCTATGAAGGCGGCATCCGGGTGCCGTTCATCGTCAAATGGCCCGGCGTGACCCAGCCGGGATCGCTCAGTGAAACCGTAACGGTGAATACCGACCTCTATCCGACCGTGCTCGATATGGTTGGCATGGAATTGTCTAAAAATCAGCATATTGACGGCGTTTCTATGGTACCTTCACTGAAGGGCGGGACCGTGCCGTTTAACCGCACGTTGTATTGGGCCTATCCGAAAAATCATAATTTAGGGCACAAGGCGTCGGTCGGTTTGAGGCAGGGGGACCACAAGCTGATTTATTGGCCGGCGACTGGAAAGAGTGTGGTTTATAACGTTGAAGCGGATCTGGCGGAGTTGAACGATTTGAACCAAAGCCATCCCGAGCTGACCGAGCGTCTGTTCAGTAAGCTGAAAGGCTGGGAGCCGATGGAAAAAATAGTAAGTGAATTTTAAGCACTGGAGAGAAAACAGGATGAATAAAAAGAGAAATTCTAATGGGCGCGGGTGGACTACGTGGTGGAGAAATTTGCGGAAGCCATGAGGAAACTTGGATGATTACAGTTATGAAAAATGATTACCGGCCTCTTTTAATGATTGGACTTTCAGCATTTCTTCCAGCCCTTGGATCGCCGAACCCCCAATGGGATGAAACCTCGACCGTGGGCATCTCCTCCACTGAAAACCATATTATTCTCCCCAACAGCCAAACCCTAACCCCATCAGGAGAGACTACGGAGCTCATTGGAATGCGGCCGGTCACCATGGCCATCTCGCCAGATGGAAAACGCCTCGCCACGGCGGGGAAAACCAGCCAGTTGCTGGTCTTTAATCTTCCGGTAGACGAAGCCCCTCAGCGTGTCCCGCTGCCGAATGAAAAAGACCCAGTAGACGACATGAAGACCAATGATATGGCGCCTGATAAAAAAGGGCAGATCAGTTATACAGGGCTCGTATTTTCTCCCGATGGAAAACGTATTTATCTCAGTAATGTTAACGGGAGTATCAAGATTTTCTCCGTTACGACCGAGGACGTAGTTCCCGCCGGAACATGGAGGCTGCCCGGGAAATCCGCCCCCGAGCGTGATGCCGAGATTCCTGCGGGGCTGGCGGTTTCGGCCGATGGGAAACGCCTTTATGTCTGCGGAAGCCTTTCCAACAAACTCCACGAACTCGATACCGGAACCGGTACGGTTCTTCGTAGCATTCCCGTGGGTATGATTCCTTTTCAAGTCGTGCTTCACGACGGAGTGGCTTATGTCAGCAATCGCGCAGGACGCCACCCCGTGGAGGGCGATACCGTTGAAACTTCCGGTCGCGGCGTTGATGTGCGGGTTGCGGGCCCCCTCTCCGTTGTTGCCCCCGGAACCGTTAGTGCCATTGATTTGAAAACAGGGTCTTCTCTTGCAGAGATTGAAGTTGGCCAGCAACCCGGTGCCATGGCGCTCTCGCCGGACGGGCACCACCTTATAGTGGCCAATGCGGACGCCGATACCCTCAGCGTTATCGATACCCAAACTCGAGACGTGATTGAAACGCCATCGGTGCGCTGGAAGATCGACGATCCGTTTGGTGCCTCCCCCACAGCGCTCACTTTTTTAAACAAGTCCACGCTGGCCGTCTGTTTAGGCACCCAGAATACCTTGGCTGTTTTTAATTTCACGGCCGGAGAAACAACCCTGTGCGGAATGATTCCCACAGCGTGGTTCCCTTCGGGTGTTGTCTTCGACGCCAAACACCGCACTCTACATGTTTCAAACATGAAAGGACTTGGATCAGGAGCTCATCTTATCCGTGAAAATGAAAAGGCCCGAACGCGCGCCTACTTTGGAACCCTCTCGCATATCCCGTTGCCCAAAACAAATGAGCTGGAAGAGCTCACGGAACAAGTCCTCGATAACTATCGCATCGATGTGGTCCGCCACGCCTTGCTTCCGCCCCGCGCCAACCGGAAACCCGTTCCCGTTCCAGAGCGTTCCGGCGAACCCAGCGTGTTCGACCACGTGATTTACATCATCCGCGAAAACCGTACCTACGACCAGGTACTCGGCGATATGCCCGAGGGAAAAGGAAAGGAAGATCTCTGCATCTTCGGCGAAGAAATCACGCCTAACATCCATAAAATTTCCCGGGAATTTGTTTTGCTGGACAATACCTACTGCTCCGGCATTCTCAGCGCCGACGGCCATAACTGGAGCCTCTCAGCCTTCGCTAACGACTATCTCGAACGAAGCTTCGCTGGCTTTCCGCGCGCCTACCCCGATGGTCTGGGCAAGAACGACATCGATGTCATGGCCTGGTCCCCGCAGGGATTCCTCTGGAGTGCCGCCGCTAAAGCAGGGCGCACCGCCCGCGTCTACGGCGAAATGTGCCTCGGTCAAACCATGTTCGCCGATATCAATAAAACTAAAAAACCCAGTTTCACTGACTTCTACCAAGACTACGTCAATGGAACAACGAACTGTACATTCGAGACCCAACCCGCACATGCCTCCGTTGCCGATTTTCTTGCGATCGACTATCCCGCCTGGGCCCCGAACATTCCGGATCAGATTCGCGCCGACATCTTCATCGCCCACCTCAACGCGTGCGAGCAAGGCCATGAAACATTTGAAAACCTGCACATTCTCTCGCTTCCGAACGACCATACTTCAGGAACCAAGGCCGGTTGTCCCACGCCCGCCTCCACTGTGGCCGACAACGACCTCGCGTTAGGCCGCATCGTTGAAGCCGTCAGCAGGAGTTCCTTCTGGACGAACACCTGCATCATCACCATCGAGGACGACCCGCAGGCGGGCTGGGACCACATCAGTAGTTTTCGCACAACCTGTCTGGTCGCCAGCCCCTACACCAAACGTGGCCAAACCATCTCGACCCACTTTAATCAGCCCGGCTTGATACGTACCATCGGCCTCATGCTCGGCTTCCCGCCCCTCAACCAAATGGATGCCGGCTCCACCCCGTTCTTTGACTGCTTCACCGAGGTCCCCGACTTCAGCCCCTATCAAGCAACCCCGGCCCGAATTCCCCTGGATGAACTCAACCAATCCGCCGCCAAGCAAACGCATCCCAAGCTCAAACAGCTCGCTTTGGCATCCGAGACCCTTCCGCTCGACACCATCGATGCCTGCGACGAAGATGTGCTTAATCGCATCCTTTGGTTTGCGATTAAAGGACCGGAATCGGCCTATCCGAGCTGGGCCGTCGTTCCGATAGACCAACGTGGAGAAGATGATGACTAAAGGGGGTCGACGAAATCGGCGGAATTCCAGCGTATACCATTATTAAATCCGAGCTGACCGAGCGTCTGTTCAGCAAGCTGAAAGGCTGGGAGCCGATGGAAAAATTATTGAGTGAATTTTAAGAACTGGAGAGAAAATAGGATGAATAAAAGAAAAATTCTAATGGGCGTGGGGCTTGTCACTGCGGTATTGCTTTCGGGACCTGTTCAGGCCGCGAAATTCTCAGACAACCCCAACATTATTTATATTCTGTGCGACGACCTCGGTTATGGCGACGTCGGAATCTTCAATCCCGACGGAAAGATTCCGACGCCGAACATGGATCGGATCGGTCGCGAGGGAATGGTCTTTACCGATGCGCATTCCGGATCGGCGGTTTGCACGCCAACGCGCTATGGTATTTTAACCGGCCGTTATTGCTGGCGCTCGCGGCTCAAGAGCAGCGTGCTGGGCGGCTACTCGGAGCACTTGATTGAAGAGGGCCGCATGACGGTTGCCTCGCTGCTGAAAAATAACGGGTATCACACCGCCTATATCGGGAAATGGCACATGGGCTGGGATTGGCATAAAACAGGTAAAGAAGGCTCGGAGAAGGGTCTGGGAAAAATTACGCCGGTGGACTATTCCAAACCGATTCAAAACGGCCCGAAAGAAAACGGATTCATCTATTCCTACGGCCATTGCGGATCGCTCGATATGCCTCCCTATGTCTATGTGGAAAACGGCATGCCCACCGCCGTGCCGGACCGTGAAACGTTCGCGAATAAAAAAGAGGTAAAGAACGGCTGGTGGCGCAAGGGGCCGACCGCACCCGATTTTGACCACTGGGACGTGCTGCCCAACTTTACGCGCCGCGCGGTCAAATATGTCGAGGAGCAGGCCAAGACCGATAAACCCTTCTTCCTCTATCTGCCGTATTCCTCGCCGCACACGCCCGTGCTGCCGACGGCGGAATACAAGGGCAAGAGCGGAATCGACAGCGCCTATGCCGATTT
>JAUVCG010000006.1 GCA_030595785.1 Kiritimatiellales bacterium
GTTCAATAAAACATGGGTGGCCGGAAGCGTGGGGTTGGCCGGAATGGCGGTATTGGGTGGCTGCGTGTCACGCATTAGCGAAGACGCGCGGGACAAGGAAAAAGGCGAGCCCTACCGATGCACCAAATGCGGCTATCTCACCCGTTCGAAAACCGATATTGCCGCCGACCGCTGCCCGCGGTGCCACGCGAAAAAGATGGTGAAGATCTCCGAGGAGGAGATGGCGAAATACCTAGCCGAACAGCAAGGTATTTAGATAACGAATGGGGAGGGGAATGAGAGGGATACAAGTCTCAGGAAAGTTAGTTGAATTATTAGGAGCTGCAACCGAAGGGCTTTGCGGCTGGCTGAGCGATGCGCTACCCAAGTTGGAGCAGGCCTGGTGGAGCTCGTTGGTGCTTTCCAATCTATCCTATCAGCAGCGTGACCGAGTGGAGCGGCAGGGCATTGATTCCTTGCGAAAGCTGGACTTGCTGAACAATCGTATTTTTACTACTATTTCTTGGAATTATTAAGCTGCTGACTGCGGGGTCTTCAAGGGGATGGAAAGTATGCAAAATCAATTTTTTGAGCAACCGATTCTCAATTCGCCCTACGAATATCCGCTTCGCCATTGGGACCTTGATAAAGAGGGCCAGCCCACCCAGAAGATTATCGCAAGCCGTCGATCTGCTGATTTCATTACCCCGATCCCAAAACCGAGAAAACGAAAAGGCGCTGCCGATCAGGAGGAGCTGGTTTTTGACGAAGGTAAGGGGCTTTCGACTAAGGAACAGCAGTATGATCCAACTTCGATCATAAACAGTTTGCGGCGGCATGTGGATCAATGGCGCTCGATTCCTGATTCCAGCCTTTGGAAAGTCACTCCAGAAACAGCACGTTTACTTCAACATTGGAGGCGCTACAAATTTCTGAACCTGCGTCCGTTCTTTTGCCAAATCGAAGCGGTTGAAACCTTAATCTGGCTGACAGAGGTTGCGCCCCAAAGCGGGAAGACCGGACGGGCTTTTCTGGATCATCTTGATTTGGCGAATGCCGCAGCCAATCCGGATTTGATGCGGTTGGCGCTCAAGCTGGCGACCGGTGCGGGAAAAACCACGGTGATGGCGATGATTATTGCGTGGCAGACCATCAATGCCGTGCGCAAACCAAACAGCAAACGGTTTACTCGCGGGTTCCTGATCGTCGCGCCGGGCATTACCATTAAAGACCGTTTGCGTGTTCTCCAACCGAATGATCCCGACAGCTATTACAAGAGCCGCGAATTGGTTCCGCAGGATCTGCTTCCCGATTTGGATCGCGTGAAAATTGTGATCACCAACTATCATGCATTCAAGTTGCGGGAGCGTATGGATTTGTCCAAGGGCGGGCGGTCCCTTTTGCAGGGACGCGGAAATGCGCTGGACACGCTGGAATCCGAAGGGCAAATGTTCCAGCGGGTTATCCCCGAGCTGATGGGTTTGAAAAACATCATGGTCATCAACGACGAGGCGCATCACTGCTATCGTGAAAAGCAGACCATCGATGAAGAGGGGCAACTCAAAGGCGACGAAAAGAAAGAAGCCGCCGCCAACAAAGAGGCGGCTCGGATGTGGATTTCCGGGTTGGAAGCCATTCAACGTAATCTGGGAATCAATCGCGTGGTGGATCTTTCCGCTACGCCCTTTTTCCTGCGCGGCTCGGGCTACGCAGAGGGCACGCTGTTTCATTGGACGATGAGTGACTTTTCGCTGATGGATGCGATTGAGTGCGGGATTGTTAAACTACCACGTGTACCGGTGGCGGATAATGTGCCTGGTACGGAGATGCCTGTCTTTCGCGAGCTGTGGGCACATGTGGGAAAAGACCTACCAAAAACTGCGCGCGGTGCGTCATCGTTTGATCCGCTCGCACTTCCCACCAAACTGAAAACCGCCATCGAAGCGCTCTATGGCCACTACGAAAAAACATTCCATCTCTGGAAGGAAGCGGGCATCAAGGTTCCGCCTTGTTTCATTGTGGTTTGTCAGAACACCTCCATCTCCAAGGTGATCTACGACTATATCTCCGGCTTCGAGCGCACGAACGAAGATGAATCGACACAGGTGGTCAATGGACGCATGGAATTGTTCCGAAACTACGATGAACACGACAACCCGCGTCCGCGCCCCCAAACGCTACTGATCGACAGCGCACAGCTCGAATCCGGCGATGCGCTGGATAAAAACTTCCGCAAGATGGCCGGGCCGGAAATCGATCGGTTCCGCCGCGAAATCGTGGAGCGATCCGGCAACACGCAAGACGGGGAAAGCATCACCGATCAGGATTTGCTTCGCGAGGTGATGAATACCGTCGGAAAGCTGGGTACGCTGGGCGAATCGGTTCGCTGTGTGGTTTCGGTTTCCATGCTAACCGAAGGGTGGGACTGCAACACCGTCACACACGTACTCGGTGTACGGGCCTTTGGCACACAGCTTCTTTGCGAGCAGGTGATTGGTCGCGCTTTGCGCCGGCAGTCGTACGAGCTGAATGATGAAGGGCTGTTTAATGTGGAATATGCCGATGTGCTCGGCATCCCGTTTGACTTCACCGCAAAGCCTGTGGTTGCCCCGCCACAGCCGCCCCGCGAAACGGTTCATGTGAAAGCCGTTCGCCCAGAGCGCGACGCCCTTGAAATCCGCTTCCCGCATGTGACCGGCTATCGGGTCGAGCTTCCCGAAGAGCGATTGACCGCCAATTTCACATCCGACTCCGTATTGGAGCTCACCCCGAAACTGATCGGACCCACAAAAAACCGGAACGAAGGGATTATTGGTGAAGGAATTGATCTCACCCTGATTCATACAGGAGATATTCGCAAATCGACGCTTCTTTTTAATCTGACGGTTCGTCTGCTCGAAACCAAATGGCGCGATCCAAACGAAGAACCACGGACGCAGCTCTTCGGACAGCTCAAGCGGATTGCCCGCGAGTGGCTGGAAAACTATCTGGTTTGCAAAGGCGGAACCTATCCCGCGCAGCTACTGTTTCAGGAACTGGCGGATATGGCGTGCGAACGGATCACCGCCGGAATCACCAGCGCGATGATGGGTGGAAACTCCATCAAAGCCGTGCTCGACCCCTATAATCCGACCGGCTCCACCACACACGTCAACTTTAACACGTCCAAAACGAGCCGATGGGAAACCGACTCGCGCAAATGCCACATTAACTGGGTGGTGCTCGACAGCGACTGGGAAGCCGAATTCTGCCGCGTGGCGGAAGCGCATCCCAAGGTGCTTGCCTACGTCAAAAACCACGCGCTGGGGCTGGACGTTCCCTATCGCTACGGCTCCGAAACCCGCCGCTATCGGCCCGACTTCATCGTGCAGATCGACGACGGCCACGGCCCAGACGACCTCCTTAATCTGATCGTCGAAATCAAAGGCTACCGGGGAGAAGACGCCAAAGATAAAAAGCTGACCATGGATACCTATTGGGTGCCCGGTGTCAACCAGCTCAAAACCTACGGACGCTGGGCCTTCGTGGAATTCACAGATGTCTACGAAATGGAGAGCGACTTTGAAGAGAAGGTGGAGGCGGAGTTCGGGAAGATGGTTCAAACGGTTATGGAGAAAAAAGGCGTTTGAGATGACACATTATCACAAAACGATCCGCTTGACCGCGGGTAGCGAGTCCGCTTACCGTGTCTTTAAATCCCCTGCGGAGGTTTCGACCTCGCGGCGCAAAGTCGTGCTTCTGTGTGCGGCTTTTGCATTTTTGAACCGGAAAGGAGAGTTCCTCTAATGGATAAAAAGCGCAAACTCAAGATTCTGGTTTCTTCAGTGGTTCATGGATACGAGGATTTATTGGAAAGCATCTACTCGCTGCTTGAGGAGTTTGGGTATGAGGTGCTGATGTCCCACAAGGGCACTATACCGATTGATCCTGAAATTTCGGCCATGACCAGTTGCATGGAAACCGTTAAGGATTGCGACTTGTTTCTCGGCATTATTCTGCCTCGTTACGGTTCAGGGAAAGAAGATGGAAATCCATATTCCATTACTCACCGCGAGGGATTGGAAGCGATTGAGTTAAATAAACCCCGCTGGTTTCTGGTACACGAAAATGTGGCCATAGCCCGCCAACTGCTGAAGCCGTACCGGGACGAGGCGCAAGAGGACGTCTTCCGCCTAAAGTCCGGCATTGAATTTAAGTCAACCCCCATTCTGGAAGATCTTCGTATTCTCGATTTCTACGAAAAAGCAATGAACCTTGATGTGTCAGAAGTGAAGCACCGGAAAGCAAACTGGGTTCAGCCCTATGGCCCCGACGATGACGCACGCCTTTTTGCCACCGCTCAGTTCCGCAGGCACCGGGAGTTGATGGAAAAATATCTACCCAAACTAGAGGATACAGTTGCCATTCGTAAACAGATTGAAGGAGACCAGCCATGAATTCAGATGTCCTTCAGTTAATTAAACAAGGCGAATCCGAGCAGATGGAGTTCAAGGGGCCGCGAACAACGCCCGAAGTCTTGGCGAGAGCGGTTTGCGGCCTGCTAAATCAGCAGGGAGGATTTCTCCTGTGGGGAGTATACGAAGACGAACCTGCTGGTATTGCTGATGCGGATGATAAAGCGGAGAAACTGATTCATAGCCTAATGTCCGACATCAATCCTCGTCCCTTTCTGTCCGTGTCGGTGCAGGAAGCTAGGGGAGAGTCTGTTATAATCGTTCGTGTTCCTCCCGGCTCCGACAAGCCCTATTCATTTAATCGTCAGATCTGGGTTCGTATCGGTCACAAGACCTTACGTGCGGGTGAAGCTGGCAGTGCCGATATTGTTGAGAAAAGCGCTTTTGAACTGATGCGCTGGGAGCGCGATCCCATGTCCGGTTTTGAACTGGGGGATTGTGACGCCAGTGAGCTGGAGCGGGCCAGACAGAAAATAGGGGAAATTGGTCGGTTTGGGGCAGATCTGCCTCGCGGTCATTCGGAAATGCTGGAACGCCTTTATTTGAGCCGAAATGGCCGACTAACGAATGCCGCAGCGGTGCTGTTTGCGGCTCGGCCCAAAATGTGGTCTCCCGAAATCTTTGTACGGATTGTGTCTTATGCCGAGTATAAGTCGGGCCCTATTGCCAACGACGTTACTGTGGAGGGACCTGCCGTACGCACAATTTATGAAGTGATATCTATCATTCAGCAGCGGACCGGTTTTACCGGACGGTTTCATAAAGACCGGCTGGAACGCGAGGATCGTCCGGCGTATGCGCTATATGCCCTGAGGGAATCTATAGTCAACGCGGTTGCTCATCGTGCCTACAATGCCTTGGGTGGAAGTATCCGGGTGGAAATCTATCCGGATCGGTTGGTCGTCAGCAATCCGGGTCATCTGCCGAAAGGCTGGACGGCGAAGAATCTTGCGGGCATCCATGAATCGATTCCTTTTAATCCTGATATCGCCAAGGTTCTTTATTACCAGGAACTCATGGATCAGTTGGGTATCGGGACGCGGCGAATGAGAGATGAATGTAAACAGCTTGGAGCGAAGCTCCCTGTATGGAGTGCGAAAGCGGGCACCGTTTCCGTAACCCTTTTTCGGGCTCCGGAGCCGCTTGCAAAGGAAGAATTGCCCGGTCGTCTCGGCGAATTTGTGCAAATACTCGATGGGTCGAAGGTTTTCAAGGCGGTTGACTATATGAGTGCCACAGGTGTGAGTGATCGACAGGCTCGAAGGGAC
This sequence comes from Kiritimatiellales bacterium, assembly GCA_030595785.1. Lineage (GTDB taxonomy): Bacteria > Verrucomicrobiota > Kiritimatiellia > Kiritimatiellales > Pontiellaceae > Pontiella. Next base: position 5,702 of record JAUVCG010000006.1, read on the forward strand.
TTGGCTGAACTTGAGCAAAGGGGAGTGATTGAGCGTCTTGGAAAAGGCAGGGCGACAGTGTATCGAAAGGTTTTAATGAGCGAAATTATGTAAATCCGGCCAAATCCGGCCAAGTCCGGACATGAGATGTTTTGGTACTTTGGATTGGGAGGTGTCACGTGCTGTTGTTTTTGGGAGATGCCTTATTAAAGCCCTCTAATAAAAGGTAATAAGTATTTTGTTTCATGGTTCCAACATGGACTCTGGCCAAATCCGGCCAAATGTGGCCGTGGCATTATTTTAGTGGTTTGTAGATTGTGGGAGTTAGGTAATGGCTAAGAAAAAAGCAGTAGTAAAGAAGATCGAGACGCTCACGCATGGGGATGCCTCGCGCAAAAACATCCCCACCGCTGAATTCCAGTCGGTGATGGAAAAGGAGCAGACCGATCCGATGATGGTGGCGTACGAACGCCGCAACAAAGACCTCGATCCCCAGCTCATCTGGCGCGGTAAAGATGTGAAGGACTGGTCCGACCTCGTTGTCCACGCCCCGCCGCTCTACATCCAGGAAAAGGTGCATCCCAAAGTCCTGATTGACGACCTGCGCAAAATGACCGCCGACACCGAGCCGGATGACGACCAAATGGATCTCTTCGGCGACTTTAATGGCGTACCCGAGGGGGTCGAGGCCACCGAGTTTTATCAGCACGATCAAAACTGGTCTAACCGCATGATTCTCGGCGACTCCCTGCAAGTGATGGCCTCGCTCGCCGAGCGCGAAGGGTTAAGAGGTAAAGTGCAGTGCATCTACTTCGACCCGCCCTACGGCATCAAATTCAACTCCAACTTCCAGTGGTCCACCACCAGCCGCGATGTCAAAGACGGAAAGACCGACCACATCACCCGCGAACCCGAACAGGTCAAAGCCTTCCGCGACACCTGGCGCGACGGCATCCACTCCTACCTCTCCTATCTGCGCGATCGCCTCACCGTCGCCCGCGACCTGCTCACCGACTCCGGCTCCATCTTCGTCCAAATCGGCGACGAAAATGTCCACCGAGTCCGCGCCCTCATGGATGAGGTCTTTGGGGAGGAGAATTTTGTCGCTCAAATCGCATACTCAACAACGACCGGACGCGCAGACCAGAAAATCAGCACAGAGAACGACTATATTCTTTTCTTCTCCAAGAACCACGAAAGGGTGAAGTTTCGCCCGGTTCTCACAACCAAGAACCCCAAAGAAATCAAGAGTTACAAATACATAGTCGATCGCTCTCGCTCATTCGCAAGACCTCTCGGCCCAGCCAGAAAGGGAGATATTCTCGAGTCCGACAACGAGCAACTGGTGCAACTCAGTTTCGCTGTCTCACAGGATCCAGGCAAACCTGAGGAACGAATCTTTCAACTGAACGGTCGGAATTTCGACTGTGGACAGGGACGGCACTGGAAGACTAAGAATCCCGAAGGACTGACAACGCTTGCACACGCGGGGCGTCTTTTCCCGTTGGCCTCACAACTTAATTACATTCGGATGTTTGCGGACAACCCATGCAAGCCAATCAATAATATTTGGCCTGATACGGGTAGTGCTGGCTACTCTAGTTCAGATCCAAAAAGATACGTAGTTCAAACGGACAGTGAAGTGATCAAACGCTGCCTCCTCATGACCACCGACCCCGGCGACTTGGTACTTGATCCGACGTGTGGATCGGGAACGACGGCGACGGTTGCGGAGCAGTGGGGACGCCGGTGGATCACGATTGATACGTCGCGGGTTTCGCTGGCGTTGGCTCGTGCCCGCATCATGGGCGCACGCTATCCCTATTATTTGCTGGCGGACAGCCCCGAAGGGCAAAAGAAAGAGGGTGCGATCACGCAGTCGGTTCCGTCGACCCAGCCCACCTTTGGAAACATTCGCCACGGCTTTGTCTATCAGCGCGTTCCGCACATCATGCTCAAATCCATCGCCAATAACACCGAAATCGATGTGATTTATGACGACTATCAGCAAAAGCTCGAACCACTCCGCAAGCAGCTCAATCAAGCCCTCGGCACCGATTGGGAGGAGTGGGAAATTCCTCGGGATCTGAAAGTAGCACAAGCGTCTCGCTTGTGTTCCGTTCCTGAAGGCAAGCGAGACGCTTGCACTACTTTATTGGAACAATGGTGGTCACTGCGAATCGCCCGACAAAAAGCCATCGACGCATCGATTGCTGCCAAAGCCGACAGCGAATATCTCTACGACAAGCCGTACGACGATAAAAAGAAGGTTCGCGTGGCGGGGCCGTTCACGGTCGAAAGCCTTTCGCCGCATCGGATGCTGGGTGTGGACGATGACGATGAGCTGATCGATAGGGTGGCCGAGGCGGGCGTTGAATATGGCGAGACGCAGGATTTTGCGACGATGATTCTCGATAACCTGCGCACCGCCGGTGTCCAGCAGGCGCATAAGGAGGACAAGATTGAATTCATGTTGCTCACCGGCTGGCCGGGGCATTATATCTGCGCCGAGGGTCGCTATACCGAAGGCAACAAAGAGAACGGAGCCACGAAGCGGGCGGGGGTCTTTATCGGTCCGGAGTTTGGAACCGTCACGCGCCCCGATCTGGTCGCCGCCGCCCGCGAAGCCGCCGAGGCGGGGTTCGATGTGCTAGTGGCCTGCGCCTTCAACTACGAAGCCCGCACCACCGAATTCAACAGCCTCGGACGCATCCCCGTTCTAAAGGCCCGCATCAATGCCGACCTGCACATGGCGGACGACCTCAAAAACACCGGCAAAGGAAACCTCTTCATCATCTTCGGCGAACCGGACATTGAATTCCAAGCCTTGGAAAACGGGCAGATTCAAATCGAAATAAAAGGAGTGGATGTCTTCCATCCCAACACGGGAGAGGTTCGCAGCGACGGCCCGGACGGCATCGCCTGCTGGTTCATCGACACCGACTACAACGAAGAGAGCTTCTTCGTCCGCCACGCCTACTTCCTCGGGCAGAACGATCCCTACAAAGCCCTCAAAACCACACTCAAAGCGGAGATTAACGAAGAAGCCTGGAGCACGCTCAACAGCGCCATCTCCCGCTCCTTTGCAAAACCGGCCGGCGGACGCATCGCCGTAAAAGTCATCAACCACCTCGGCGACGAGGTTATGAAAGTATTTCGGGTGTGATTTGGAAAGTGAACAAGATACAGTGCGAGAAAAGAAAGAGGTGTTAAATGATCACTAAATTGACGTTGAAAAACTTTAAGAGTGTCGGTGAGCAGTCGTACGACTTCAGTCAATTCGATCTGCTTGTTGGGCGGAATAACAGTGGGAAAAGTACGGTGCTTCAAGCCTTGGCGATTTGGCAATTTTGTGTGGACGAGTTCCATCGGTCGAAACGTACCGGTTCGAAGGGCATCCAAATTGTGTTGCCGAATTTTACGGCACTTCCAGTTCCGGAGTTCAATTTGCTTTGGAAGGACCGAACGGAGCGTCACTGGCCATTGGTCAATGGAAAGAAGAAGCAGGAATACATTTTAATTGGGATTTGTGTGGAGTGGCGGGATGAGAAATCGGGGAAAACCGATTCGTTCAGCGTTGAATTGCGGTATCACTCCCCGCAAACGATTTATGCGATTCCGACGGATGGGTGGGCAACGTTCCGTAAATATGAGGAAGAAGGCACGCTTCCCGTTATCGCTTATGTTCCTCCGTTTTCAGGACTCGAACCGACGGAAAAAAGATTAGATGACGCTCCCGTTCGTCAACAAGTGGGGAAGGGGCAACCCGGAAGTGTATTGCGTAATACACTCTTGAGAGTTTGTCCGTCACCAACGCTTGGAACGACGGGACGCCCGGTGAAAGGGTATGTCCCTCCAGAAGATTGGCAGGAGTTGTCGGCGATGGTGAAACGGTGGTTTTCTATCGAATTGGAAGTGCCGAGATATGAGTCAGGCAAGGATGTTTTCATTACGGTTGAATATAAACAGGGAAGTAAAAAGTATGACATCATTTCTGGCGGAAGCGGGTTTCATCAAACATTAACCCTGTTGGCTTTCTTATATGGATATCACCCGACAACCATTCTTCTCGATGAGCCTGATGCTCATTTGCACGTTAATTTGCAGCGCGAAATTTTGGACTTCTTTAAACGAAAGGCCAGTGAACGGGGCACTCAGTTTTTGATTGCGACACACGCAGAGGAGTTTGTTCGCGGGGTGGATGCGAGCCAAATTGTTTCTCTGCTTCAGCAAACCCCGACTCGGATTGAATCAACGCCTGAAATTGTTCGAGCCATGGCAGAGGTGTCGAATGAAGAAATTACAAATTTGATGTCTTCGCCGTTCATTCTGTATGTTGAGGGCGAGTCGGATGAGCGAATCCTTCGAGCGTGGGCGAAGCAGTGCGGTGCTCAAGATGTAATGGATAAAATGGTGTTCAAGGTGATGTCTGGCGGAAGCAAAGTAGATATGAAAGCGCTGGCAGATGAACATTTTCGAGCGTTAAAACAAATCGTTCCCCATGTAAAAAAGATGGTTCTGTTCGATTACGACCGCGATGAAGATGCGTTTCATCCAGCTAAAGATAATCAAGGATTGGTGGAGTGGAAGCGTAAGAATATCGAGAATTATCTTTTGGTGCCGGATGTATGGAAACGAGCCGCTTCAAAAATAATGGGGTGTGCAGAAGATGATCTGTTTGCCCAAAACATTTGTGAGGTGATCGATTCTTTCTTCAGCGATCAAAACCTGAGTCTTCCAAAAGGAAAGACGTGGGAAAATGTCGGCGCGAATATTTTCAAAGTTCTCGATGGGAAACGGATTCTCTTTGAGGATGATGACTCATTATTTCACCAGTTGAGAAATGGCGACCCGTCGGTGCAACTTATTCGTGAAGAAGTGGCGTTGAACATGCATCCCGATGAAGTTCATCAGGATGTCCATCGTTTCATTGAAAAGCTGGTTTTGTTGTCGGGAGATCAGGGTTGAACTTCCGCATAGCAGGCACATTTACAGATAGCCTGGCCCGGTTGACGGGCGAGGAGCAGAAGGCGGTGAAGACCACGGCCTTTGACCTTCAAATGAATCCGGCGGGTTCAGGCAAGAGTTTTCACAAGTTGGATGCAATCAAGGATAAGAATTTTTGGTCGGTTCGGGTGAGTAGCGATATCCGCCTGATCGTTCATAAAACCGCATCCAGCCTATTGCTTTGCTATGTGAACCATCACGATAAGGCCTACGCGTGGGCGGCGCGGCGCAAGCTGGAAACCCATCCCAAAACGGGTGCGGCACAGTTCGTTGAAATCCGCGAAACCCTCAAAGAGATTGAGATTCCAAAATATGTGGAGGTGGAGCAACCCACTCCGCCTAAACCGCCTCTCTTTGCATCACGTTCCGATGAGGAGTTGCTGGCTTACGGTGTGCCGCAAGAGTGGCTGGACGATGTGAAGCGGGTGGATGAAGACTCGCTTTTGGTTCTGGTGGAGAAGCTTCCTGCCGAGGCATCGGAAGCGCTGCTTGAATTGGCGACGGGCGGAACGCCGAAGGCGGCTCCGGTGGCCGAACCAACCGCCGATCCATTCGACCATCCCGATGCACAGCGCCGCTTCCGTGTGATCACTCACATCGAAGAGCTGGAGCTGGCACTGGAGTTTCCTTGGGAAAAGTGGACGATCTTTTTGCATCCGGCTCAGCGTCAGCTTGTGGAACGTGAGTACGCCGGTCCGGCTCGTGCCGCCGGTTCCGCAGGAACCGGTAAAACCATCGTGGCGTTACACCGGGCGGTTTGGCTGGCCGAGGAAAATCCCGGTGCCCGCGTTTTGTTGACGACGTTTTCCGAACCGCTGGCCGATGCGTTGCGGCAGCGGTTGTATCGACTGATTCGTAAGCCGATGGTGGCGGAACGCTTAGAGGTAGAGTCGATGGAGGCCATTGCTCGTCGAATTGGTCGTGCAAAGTTTGGCCCCATCGATTATGCATCGGACGATCAAATTAAAGAGTGGTTGAGCGATGTCGCAAAGAGTGCAACGGCGTCTCGCTTTACACCTAATTTCCTGTGGGATGAATGGAGCCATGTTGTCGATGCCTGGCAACTTAAAACATGGGACGACTATCGCGACGTGAAGCGGCTTGGGCGAAAAACCCGTCTCGCGGAAACGCAACGCCGAATGCTTTGGGGAATGTTTGAGACCCTTCGCGAAAAGCTAGCCGAACAATCCCTACTGACGCAGGCGGATCTTCTCGCAAAAATCACAGAAGCCATTTATGCAGACGGTAAATCTCCTTTTGAATTCGCAGTGGTCGACGAGGCGCAGGACATCGGAGTTCCGGAGTTACGTTTCCTCGCGGCACTGGGCGGAAATCGCCCGAACAGCCTTTTCTTTGCCGGGGATTTAGGACAACGCATTTTTCGCCAGCCGTTTTCTTGGAAAGCGTTGGGTGTGGATGTGCGCGGATGCTCCACCACACTACGCGTCAACTATCGTACGTCGCATCAGATTCGCCGTCAGGCCGACCGACTGCTTCCGCCGGAGATTGCCGACGTGGACGGAAATACCGAATCCCGCAAAGGAACGGTATCTGTATTCAATGGACAGGAGCCATCCATTCAGGTTTTTGATACCGAGAAAGAAGAAGCCCTTGCTGTAGGAGAATGGATTAAAGAGCTTTTGGCCGAAGGGTTCCAACCCTTGGAAATCGGAATCATCGTCCGATCCGATGCGCAGCTTTCCCGTGCAGAGCAGGCGGTAGAGGTAGCAGGGTTGAAATCCGTTCAGCTCACGGGGCGGGTGGTCGACTCACCCGACTCTGTAGCCATCAGCACCATGCACCTTGCCAAAGGGCTTGAGTTTCGAGCGGTTGCCGTTATGGCCTGCGACGACGAAGTGATCCCGTTGCAGGAACGAATTGAAACGGTTGCGGATTCCGGCGACCTCGAAGAGGTGTACAACACCGAGCGGCATCTGCTCTACGTCGCCTGCACCCGAGCCAGAGATCGACTTTTCGTCACGGCCCTTGATCCTTCCTCCGAGTTTTTGGATGACCTTCAAGGATCATAGAGGGATTTACTGCAGCACAAAGAACTGGAGTATTTAATGGGGAGCTGTAGATGAATAATTTAGTGTTATTTGAGGAACGGCAAGTTCGTCGCGTTTGGGTTGAGGCGGATCAGAAGTGGTATTTTTCTGTCGTTGACGTGGTGGGTATTCTGACCAGTAGCGTGAATGCTGGAGCCTATTGGCGGAAGCTGAAGGAGCGCCTTAAGAAAGAAGGGAATGAAACCGTGACGGATTGTCACGGTTTCAAAATGACGGCAGCGGATGGGAAGCAACGCCTGAAAGCCAGCGACGTCTGTGGGACAAAGGTGGGAATTAACGGTAATTAAAACGGCAGTGTTGCTCCAAGAAACACCTTGACGGAGTTTAGCGGGACGTTGGGCTCGGCCATGCCGAGGTTAGAGGTGTGGTGGTAGCGGATCTCCAGGTTCACTTCATGTTTATCCGCAACCAGGAATCGCGTGCCAATACCCATCTGGTAGTTGCCGCATAGGTCGGAGCCAACGCCCTCGATGTCGGCCATCACGTATTGCGGTCCGCCACCGATCATGAAGTAGGGCTCGCCCAGACGTGTTTCCGGAAAGACCCAGGCAAAAAGGAAATTGATGCCGATGATGCCGAAGTCGTTCGAATCCTGTGCGTCGGAATCCTCAATGATGATGGAGACCGGGGTCTCGATCCAGAACTCGTGGTTCCCGCGCAGCCATCCTGTCTCTTTTTTGCGGAAGATCCGTGCATGACGCCATAATACGTCGACCGTCCGCACCTCCTGGGTGGTTTCTCCAAAGCCATTGATGGATGAACCACCGCCAAGCAGGAATTGGTTGTAGGATTTGCGATCCTCTTCGGCAAAGGTGCCTGCCGCGCTGAGCAGGATGATAAGAAGCATGGAAATCGGTTTTTTCATCGGGGTCTGCTGAATGTCCTTAGTGTGTTCTAAGCCTTTCGATACGGCTTTTCGGGTTGTCATGAATAGAGCCGCTATAATAATGTCTCGCCGTACGAGTGGAAGGTTTTTCACAGCAATTTGAAGTAAGGAGACTGGAATGCAGAGGGATAGGATTATAGAACAGGTCAACGAAGTGTTCCAGGAGGACTTTGAAATGGAACTGCAGCAACTGGTTCCGGAGGCCAATCTGTTCACGGAGCTGGGGCTGGACAGCCTGGATGTTGTCGATCTGGTGGTAGCCCTCCAGAAAAAATTTGATGTATCCATTCGGGATGACGAACGCATCCGCGATATCCGAACCCTTGAAGATCTCTATTTGTTTGTTGAATCCCTAGCGGATGAAATGAATGCCGGGTAGCCGAAGCAGCATGTTATTGCGGCTCCAGACCATTGCGCTTAACCTGAGCTTCTGCGTTTTGTTCTTCGTCGTGTCGGCCCTGCTGATCCCGGTGCTGACACTTATCGGGTTGCTGCTTGCGCCGTTTGGTTCGTGGCGCAGAACTCTGGCCAATACACGATTTCTGATTAAAGTCTACGGAAGGGTGATGATGGTGTTGGGATGGCCTCTTTTGCAGGTGCGCGCCGAACGGATGGCGAGAAAACCACCGCTGCCCTGTATCTACATCTGCAATCACCGTTCGTCTTCCGACGCCTTTACCATGGCCATGCTGCCGGGCGAAATTGTCCAGGTGGTAAACATTTGGCCGTTCAAACTTCCTGTGCTTGGTTTATTCGCAAAGTTGGCGGGCTATCTGAGCATCCGCAAAATGTCGTCGGACGAGTTCATGCGGCGGGCATCTACCTTGTTGAATCAGGGGGTGTCCATTGCCGCCTTCCCGGAAGGAACGCGTGCGGTCACCCGCGAGATAGGGCCGTTTCATGGATCGCTTTTCCGGTTGGCATTAAAAACCGGTGTTCCCGTTGTTCCCGTATGCCTCTCCGGTACCGAGAAGGCACCGCCGAAAGGAGCACTGATACTGCATCCCGTTGTGATTCGGGTTCGGTCGCTGGAGCCGATCTGCCAGGATGCCTATCAGGATTGGAGTCCGTTCAGGTTTAAAAATAGGGTCCGGGAACGTATTGCCGAGGAATTGGATCGAATGGAGCTGGCCGAATGACCGTCTTTACCCATAACGATAAACTGGAATTTGCATCGGCCGAAGAAGTCGGTACGATGCAGGATCAGCTGCTGAAGAAACACATCCAATACTGCCTTGAAAATTCGCCCTTCTACAAAGAGCGCCTCGCCGACCGGGATTGCGAAAATTGTTCGCTGAAGGATCTGCCGCTGACCACTAAAATGGAGGTTTCGATTCGAAACTCGGAGTTTGTTGCGGTGGATTCGCCTGAGGTGGCTGATATCGTTTTTTCTTCAGGTACCACGGGGTGGCCGACAAGGATCATGTACTCGCAGGGCGACCTGGAACGGCTGGCTTACAACGAGGAGTGTGCCTTTAAAGCGTGCGGCCTGACGGCTTCGGACATTGTGTTGCTTACCTGTACCATGGATCGCTGCTTTATCGCAGGCCTGGCCTATTATCTGGGGGTACAGGCGATCGGTGCGGCTTCCATACGCAATGGCCACGGTACGATGGAAGGACATGGCGAGGTCATTAAACATACCAACCCGACTACGGTGGTCGGCGTGCCGTCCTTTCTGCGGAAGCTGGGATACTATCTCAATGAACAGGGTATTGACCTGCCTTCAGCGTCCATTGATAAGCTGGTCTGCATCGGCGAGCCATTGCGGGATGCCGAGATGCAATCCCTGCCGGTTGCCGTCGACCTGGAGAAGATCTGGGGGGCAAAAGCCTTTTCAACCTATGCCTCGTCTGAAACGGTCACCACCTTCTGCGAATGCGCCGAACAGGCCGGAGGGCACCTGCACCCGGCGCTGGGGGCCGTGGAGATTGTTGATGAGGAAGGCCAACCCATTCCTGATGGACAACCCGGCGAAGTGGTGGTTACCCCGTTCGGTGTCGAGGGCATGCCCTTGCTTCGCTTCCGTACCGGCGATATCAGCTTCGTGAACCGCGCGCCGTGCGGTTGCGGACGGACATCACCACGGCTTGGGCCGATCATCGGGCGGAAAAAACAGCTGCTGAAGGTGCGCGGTACAAGCCTCTACCCACAAGCGGTCTTTTCCGCACTCGACGAAATGCACGAAGTGAGCGAATACTATCTGGAGGTTCATTCAGATGGAGATCTTTCCGATCGCCTGGTGGTGCATTTGTCATTTTCCAGTCAGCCGGTGGAAGTGGATGTCGTGCTGCGGCGCCTGCAGGCACGCCTGCGTGTCAAGCCCGAGTTGATTGTTGAACCCGAAGCGGACATCCGCCGGGTGGTGTTTACACCGCAATCACGGAAGCCGGTTCGGTTTATTGATTTGAGGAGCTAAAACCATGTCTTGCCATGCATTTTGTGATGAAGCCGGCTTTACCCTGGAGGAGATTCAGGAGGCCTCTGCGGCGGGGCGTCTTCTGACCATGGAGATCGAGTGCAGTCAGCTATGCAACTTTCGTTGCCCCTACTGCTACGAGGATGCTGAGACCAACAACGAGCTGAGCCTCGATGAGATCAAACAGCTGGTTCTTCAAGCAAAGGAGCTTGGCGCCAGAGGCATAATCATTCTGGGCGGCGAGCCGATGATCTATCCGCATATCTTCGAGGTCATCGGTTTTATTCATGACCAGGGGCTCAAGGTTGAAATGTTCACGAATGGATCGAACATCGATGCCGAAAACGCGCGGCGACTGGCGGAGCTGGATGTCAAAGTCGTGTTGAAAATGAACTCGCGCGATCCAGATCGCCAGAACAGGCTGTGCGGCATTCCCAATGCACATGATGTCATTACTGATTGCTTCAAAAATCTCAAGCAGGCCGGCTATGGCGAGGGCGGCAAGCCCATGGCCGCCAGTTCCGTGGTCAGTACCGTCAATATTGATGAACTCGAAGATATGTGGAATTGGTTGCGCGACCAGAAGATTGATCCCTACTTTGAAATGATCACTCCTCAAGGCAATGCCGTAGGAAACGATTGGCTCTATGTGGAGCCGGAAAAGGTGGAGGAGCTCTTTACCCGCCTGGCTGCTTCCGATAAGGAACGCTTCGGCGAAGGCTGGAAACCTCAGCCTCCGCTCGCCGGCGAACGGTGCATGCGCCACCAGTTCTCCTGCTATGTCGATGCCCACGGCGATGTCATGCCTTGTGTCGGGGTCAACCTTTCGGTTGGTAACATTCGCGAAAAGCCGTTGGAGCGCATTCTACGTGAAAGCGAAGTGGTTGAGGACCTGCGCAACTATGAGGGAAATATCAAGGGACCCTGTGCCACCTGCCCCGAAAGCGAAGGGTGCTACGGCTGCCGCGGAGCCGCCTATCAGCTTACCGGAGATTACCTCGCTTCCGACCCGCTCTGTTGGAGAAACATCGGCAAGCAGGAGGGCATCGAGCGGCTTCCGATGTCAGCAAACGGTCTTGTTCCACATGAACCACCCATGCGGTTAGTCGATACGCTGTTGCTCGTCGGTGAACGCAAGGCTGCAGCGGACGCCATAGTTGATGAATCATGTATCTTCCTCGATGAGGACGGCAATCTCGATCCCGTGGCTTTGGTTGAAATGCTTGCTCAAACTGCGGCCTTGTTCAACGGTTTTCGCACGCGCCATCTCGAGCCGGATTCCGCAGGTTTCCTGCTCGGAGTCAAAAATTTCAAGGTCTACGAACCCGTTCGCGTGAATGACCGGCTCCGGATCAACGCCGCCAAGGATATCGGATTTGGCGCCTTTTCCATGGTGAATGGTACCATCGAGCGCGACGGCGTGCGCGTGGCCGAGGGGCAGATCAAGATCTATCACGAGGAGGTCGGCGCATGATATTCACGGAAAGGTCAGGCAGAATAATTTTGTGGCAGAATACTTTCCGAAGGCCGTCCGGAAATAATTATTCTGCCACAAAATTATTCTGCCTAATGCTATTTCTGTCCTGCCCTCCTTCTCCTGTGGTGGCCGCCGAAGACCAAGTGGCGTTGCTGGAAAAGCTCGAAGACAGTTTTTCCAGCATCCAGACCGTACAGGCGCGATTGCGGCAGGAAAAGAAACTGAAGATATTCAACCGCACCATCGTTATGGAAGGGCGGTTGGCGCTGGAGCATCCCGGAAAGCTGGCGTGGCGCATTGATTCGCCCATCCGCTATGCGCTGGTAATCGATGGCGATCAGGCGCTTCAGTGGGATGAGGACGGCAATAAGGTCCAGAAAATGAAAACCCATGGCGATCCCATCTTCGAGGAGGTGATCGGACAGATCGAAAAATGGTTTTCCGGCGAGTTTATATCGCTCCTGAAAGAGTATGACCTGACCGTCAAATCCAGCGAACCGCCTGTACTTGAATTTGTACCGAAAGCGGAAGGTATGGTGGGCAGAGTCATCCGGCGGCTGACCATCTCCGTCCGAGCCGACCTGCGCTATGTCGAGCAGATCACCATAGAGGATGTCAGCGGCGACCAGACGATCATATCGTTTCTCGATACCCGGTTGAACGATCCGGTGCCGGCCTCGGAGTGGGAGGTTTTTCCGGATGGCTAGTGACCGCTTCAGCGCATTCTTCCAGCGCTTGTCCGCCCATCCGCGACGGGTTGCCGCCGGGGTCATTGCGCTGGTGCTCTGTGCGGGTGCCGGGCTGTTCTTCATTCCCTTCCGCCACTCGATGGAAGTCATGCTTCCAGCAGGAAGCGATGCCCGGATGGCTACAGGCTACCTCCAGAGTCTGGACTTTTCCGCCAAGGTTGCCATCGCCTTTTCACAGTCCGAGGAAGATGCCGACCGCACCGAACTGTTCGAGATGGCGGACCGCTTTGCGGCTTCGCTGGAACCTCCGTTGGTAACGCAGGTGCTCAGCACCGTTGATGAGCAGCAGATGATCCGCGACATCGGTACCTTCCTCGAACGTGCGCCGGAACTGCTTGGCGAGGCGGATTTAAAACGGCTCGAAAATCAAACCACCCGGGAAGCTGTGGCGCGCATTCTTCGCGCAAAGTATGTTCAGCTCCTCAAGCCGGAAGGGTCGTTCATGGCTGCCATGGTGCAGCGCGATCCGTTCGATATCCAGATGACGCTGATTGAAAAGATCCGTGCGCTTTCCAACTCCTTCGGCTACGAGATGCGCATGGAGAACAACCATCTCGTCAGTGCTGACGGCAGGCAGGTGCTGCTGGTGCTTGAGACCGATGTCCCGTTCACTGATGCTGGCGGTTCACATGCTCTGGTCGACTACCTTTCCCGGAAACTGGAAACCCTGCCTCCTTCTATTGAGGCCGAAATGGTCTGTGGCCATCTCCATACCATCAGCAACGAAAGGGTGATCCGGCGTGATGTCGGCCTGACCGTCTCTCTTGCAAGTATCGCTTTTGTTCTTTTGTTTCTCTTCTGCTTTAAGGATCTGCGCGCCAATCTGATTTTCCTCATCCCCTTTGCGGCCCTGCTTGTGGGTGTGAATCTTGCCGCACTTGTCCTCGGTACGCTTTCGCCGATGATGCTGGGCTTCGGTGCGGTGGTTGCAGGAATTGCGGTAGACTATGGCATCCACGTCTTTATTGCCGTGCGCCGCTCCGACTCTGTGCTGTCGGCCGTACGCTCGGTGGCCCGCCCGGTGCTGCTGGGGGCGCTGACCACGGCGGGGGTATTTTCCGCTTTCTTTTTCAGCTCGATCCCCGGCTATACCCAGCTTGCACTCTTTGCCTTGTTCAGTGTGCTGTTTTCTGTGGCGGGTGCACTGTTTGTCCTGCCGATTTATCTGAAGCCACGAAAGAGCGCAAAGATCGCAAAACCAGCTCCGCAACCATTCTGCTTATGCGATCTTTGCGTTCCTTCGCGGCTAATAAACTATATTATTGTTACGCTCTTTGCGCTGTTGATGGCGGCGGCCATTCCGTTTGCTCTGAAGGCGAGGTTCGATAGTGATATCATGCGGCTCGACGGAACCGAAACGGCGATCCTCGATACCGAGGCGCGCTTTCAGGAAACATGGGGTGCCGGCGGAGCGGGGCAGGCAGTCGCCGCGGTTTCTTCGCCCGATCCTGAAACGGCACTGGCACTCAACGATCAACTTTACGACACTTTGGTGGAGCTGGGCGGAGACAACCAGGTGGCGAGCCTGAGCCCTATCTGGAAATCGTATGCGTCCCGTAAAGCCAACGCTGATCGGTGGGGCGCATTCTGGAGCGAGGATAGGATTGCCAATCTGAAAAGCCTCTTCCACGAGGAAGGCGAAAAATATGGTTTTGCACCCGATGCTTTCGATCCTTTTTTTCAGACATTGCACACATCGGTTGTTCAGGAAAACGAACCGAAGGACAACCTGATTTTCGACCAGCTCAAGGATCGTTTTGTTGTGACGCTTGAAAACGAAACCCGCATCTTTTCCTTCTTCCCCGATGAGCCGGAGCTTATCGCAGCCATGGAACACTTGAAGGAGTCGATTCCAGGGCTGGTGATTATTTCGCGCAGTGCCATTGCATCGTCGCTGGCGCAGGACTATACCCGCGAGTTTACACGCATCACCCTCATTGCGCTGGGACTGGTGCTGCTGGTGGCGGGACTGCTGTTGAAAAGCGTACGGAAGGTTCTTATCGTACTGACCCCCGCCTTTGCGGGAGTTGCGAGCGTCGCCGTACTGGCAAAAGGAGTAGGCACCGACCTGAATGTGATGAACCTGGTTTCGGGCGTCATCGTGATTGGCCTGTGCGTCGATTACGGCATCTTCCGCGTCCATGCCTACACGCACGGACTCAACCTCGGCACGCGCACAGCCATTTCGCTATCGGCCGGAACCACACTCATCGGGGCAGGGGCACTGTTGTTCACACTGCACCCGGCGCTCTTTTCGGTTGGACTGACTCTGGTCGGCGGCATTTCGGCCGGGTATATAACTTCAATGCTCGTCGTGCCTGCCCTGTGCACTCTTTTCCTGGGGGAAGAGTCGTGAATAGTATTATTGGGAGCTGTGTATATGGAGTGCGCTGGCTTGACAGCGCTTTTAAGTGCCATTTGTACGGATCAAAAGCGCTGTCAAGCCAGCGCACTCCAAAGGCTTTTCATTCGCGTCGATTCGCGTTCATTGGTGGTTCCCTTATCCTGATGCTGACGGGTTGCACGACGGTGCCGTTTGAATCTGAGCCCAAGGCGGATTTCCGAGGCGTAGATGCCGCAGCAGTTGTGGAGGATTTTGACGCGGCGGTTGGACAGCGCTTCGAACTGCTCCAAAGTGTGGTCTTTGATTTTTTCGGAAAGGGCTTCACCGGCCTGGGTTACCTCTCTGTTGATCCGGACTCCGACGCCTACATGCTCTCCTGCATGACCCCGGCGGGCATCAGCTTGTTCGAACTCAAGGGCACAGGTAACGATGTCGAAGCGCTCTTTATTCCTCCCCAGCTCGAAAAGCATGGTGATCGCATTGCGGAGAGTATGGGACGGGATCTAAGGCGGATCTATTTCGGCTGGGTTCCCCCTGAAGAAGCGATGGTAAAACACAAAAGAAATCAGCTGGTTTTTAAATCGAAGCAGAATGGCGAAACGGTAGAATACACCTTTTCAGGAGCTCGGCATCTGCTGACAGAAAAGCACTTTTCCAGCGGATGGAAAACCCGTTGCATTGTGCGCTACTACGACTATGAAGAAATGGACGGAAGGCTGTATCCAAAGGGGATCATTCTGTACAATAAAGAGTTTCACTACCGGATGGTGCTGCGCCTGAAGGCACTCTATCCGATGCAAGATGATGGATGAAGCATGAGACGAGAAATTGATGAAAATATAAAAAGTTTTGCTTCTGAAGGCGATACTGCCGAAGCCGAGATTACCTTCGACGAAGGATTTTCCGGTTTTAAGGGACATTTTCCCGAGCGGCCTGTCCTGCCGGGCGTGTGTCAGATTGCGCTGGCCATGACCATGGCTGATCGGATACGCGGAACACGCCAGATGTTAAGTCAGGTGGTAAATGCCAAGTTTGTTTCTATGGTAGAGCCGGGGCAGCAACTGCAGGTGCAGTGTACACTGACCGATGGCCTCCTGCACGCGAAGCTGCTTTCGGGCAAAACCCGGGTGGCTGAATTTAAGTTGAAGGTCGAAGATGCGTAGAAAGAAAATCTATTTCAAACGCGAACCAAACGTCCCTGCGCCGCTGGTCTACACCCACAGTCGCCGCGCCCGTTTTGGCGAGGTCGATGCCATGGCGGTCGTGTGGCACGGTCACTATGCGGTTCTCTTCGAGGAGGCTTCCACCGAGCTGCGCCGTATGAGCGGCCTGGGCTACGAGGACTTTTTCAATGCGGGCGTCTATGCACCCATCGTGCAGCTGCACGTGGACTATTTCCGGTCCCTGGAGCTCGACGAAATGTTCACCGTGAAGGCCTCGATGCTTTGGACGGATGCGGCACGCATCAATATCGAGTATAAGATCACCAAGGAGGATGGATCGCTGGCGGCCACCGGGTACACCGTCCAGCTTTTTAGCTCGGCCGCCACCGGCGAACCCCGCTTCGCCGTGCCGCCACTGCTGGAAAAACAGCAGATGCTATGGAAGGCCGGGACGCTTGGAGGCGGCGAATGAACAACGTTGTATTTACCGACTTCGAGTTGATTACTCCCTATGGCCTGGGCGTGGATACCTGCTGGGAAGGGCTGCTTAGCGGAAAAACCGCGCTGGCCGAAACTAACCGATTCGATACCTCCGCCTTCAAGAGCTGCATGGCCGGCATAGTGCCGGGGCTCTCTTACCACAAGGGGTCTTCAGTGGTTTTCCAGATGCTGGAAAAGGTGCTCGCGGAACATGCCATTCCGCCTGATGCCGGCCTGTTGCTGGCTACGCTGAACGGGGAGATGGACCGGATCGAGGAAAAGGTACTTTATGACCGCGGCGAACCGCATGACAGTTGCATGCACGAGCTGCTGGCTTCCGCTCGGGCACTCTGCGGTGTGGCCGACAAGGGCCTGGTCGTCTCATCAGCCTGTGCGTCTTCAACCGTAGCGCTGGGCATGGCGGCTTCGATGATCCGTAACGGCGAACGCGATTGTGTAGTGGTGGTTTCATGCGATGCCGTAACAGAATTTCTATACTCAGGGTTTTCGTCGCTGATGGCGCTCGATTCCGGCAAGTCGCGTCCGTTCGATCTAGAGCATGCCGGTCTGACCATTGGCGAGGCAGCGGGCTATGCCGTACTGATGAGTGAAGAGCGCGCTCGTCGTGAGGAGCGCACGGTGGCTGGCGAGCTGGTGGGCTGGGGGATGAGCAACGATTCCAACCACATGACCGGCCCATTGCGCGATGGCGGTGGACTTGCACTCTCCATCGAAATTGCGCTGAAGGTAGCAGGCATTGCTGAGGGGGAGGTCGACTGCATTGCGGCGCACGGCACGGGAACCGTATATAACGACAACATGGAGATGGCTGCATTCCGGCAGGTTTTTTCTACGCCCCGGCCCACCTATTCAGTGAAAGGCGGCATTGGTCACACCATGGGGACGGCCGGTTTGGCTGAGGCGCTGATAGCACTCAAGACGTTTGAGACCGGGCTTGTTCCGCCGAACATTGGAATGAAAACCCCGGCGGAGAACGCCGTCGGATGGGCGGCCCCGGAATCCGTTGCCATGGAGGCCTCCCATATTCTTTCAACCAACGCCGGATTTGGCGGGGTTAACGCATCGCTGGTACTTCGTAAAGGAGGCGCATAATGAAGATCGATGTGCTGGGACGCGGTTGGCTGACACCGTCGGAATATGGCTCCGATCGTCTAGGCCTTTCGGTTGAATATGCCTCGCGCACGACCCTGCGCGGCCTCGGTAAGGAAGAGGGTCTCTTTGCCTATCCTGTGAAAAATTTCGGCCGGTTCGAGCCGATGTCGCAGCGCGCATGCTATGTGACCGCGTTGGCGATGCGCGATGCCGGGCTGGACTACTCCAGGGACCGGAAGCAGGATATCGGATTGCTGGGTACGGACTTATATGGCTGCGAGCAGGCGGACCTCGCCTTCTTCCGCGACTATGTGGAGAGCGGGCGCACGCTTGCACGCGCTAACCTCTTCATCTATACGCTGCCGTCGAGTCCGCTGGCCGAAGCGGCGGTACACTTTGGTTTGCAGGGACCGCTGGTTTACCTGCGCGGCGACGAGCCGACGGCCAAAAGCCTGATCGCCTTCGCGCGTCGGATGATTGCAGAGGGACAGGCGGAATATATGGTGGTTTATGAACTGTCCGAGACACTCGACCGTTGCCTCGTGGTCGGGCCCGTCGAAAACACAAGCAAGGGAGATTCCTGGAATGCACGTTGAACTGATTTATCCAAAATGGCCGAAGATGCCGAACCAGCCCAAATTTCACCTGCCGCCGCATGGTCCGGTCTGCTTTGCGGCCACGTTTCCCGGTGATGTTGAAATCAATTTTACCGATGAGCATGTTCAGACCCTGGAATACAAGCAGGACACGGATCTGGTCTTTATCTCCTGCATGCTGACGTGCCAGATACCACGCGGCTGGGAGATTGCCGATGAATATCGCGCCATGGGCAAGAAGGTGGTCATGGGCGGTATTTCAACCCAGCTGCATGCCGAGGAGTCGATGACCCATGCTGATGCGGTTTTCCTTGGCGAGGCCGAGGGGCGGATGGAAGGATTGCTGCACGATTTCGACCGCGGCGAGCTGAAACCGCTCTACGACTATCATAATGATTTTCCCGACACAGCGCTGATCAAACCCGCCCGGCGCGACATTCTTGACCGCGAGCTATACAATTACCGTGGCGTGCAGATGGTCGATCTTGTCCATGCCTCGCGCGGTTGCCGATTCAAGTGCTTCCCGTGCTGCACGCCGTACCTCGGGGGTTGCCAGTTCCGTCCGCGCCCGATCGATCAGGTGATCGAGGAGATGGCGGGAATCGACAACAATCGCCTTTTTGTGGTCGATAACTCTCTGGCGCAGGACGACCAGTGGGAAAAAGATCTGTTCAAGGCAATGATCCCGCTCAAGAAAAAGTGGGTTTCACATCCGATCAAGGATGACGACGAAATTCTCGACCTCGCGGCCGAGGCAGGTTGCTGGTATGTCTACCAGGCGGTGTTTGACACGTCGGATGTGATTCGCCGACGGATCAAGCGGTTGAAGGAGCGGGGCATTGGTGTGGAAGGAACCATTATTCTCGGTACCGACGACCAGAGCGAGGACGACATTAAGCGCCTCGTCGACTTTCTTTTGGACGTGGAGCTGGATCTCGCGGAGTTCACCATCATGACACCCTTCCCGCATACGCCGGTTCGTGCCGATATGGAAAAGGAGGGGCGAATCCTTCACAACGACTGGATTAAATACACCGGTTCACAGACCGTTTTTAAGCCAGCGAAAATGTCGGTCGACAAGCTCGATGAACTACACCAATACGCATGGGATGCATTCTACGGTCCGGGCGGCAAGGAGCTGGCCATGGGCAAGCTCTATATGGATGTGATTCAACGCGAGATGGCCGATGGAACCTATAAGTCGCCTCGCCTGCGCCGCAAGCAGTGGTTGTCGGAAGAAGCCGCTAAATGAAAATCCTGTTAATCTCCACCAACTGGGAAACCTCCCCGTATCCCGTCTATCCGATTGGAATGGGCATGGTGGCCGCCGCTTTGAAAAAGGCAGGGCACCAGGTGGAGATGTTTGATTTCTTGCAGAACGACTGCTCCTTCGATTCGGTCAAGGAGAGGATTGAATCAGTGCAGCCGGATGTAGTAGGGCTTTCGCTCCGAAACATCGATAACGTGAATGCGGCAAACGAACACCGTTATATGGATAGCGTTCAGAAAATCGCTGAATGCGTCCGGGAAGTCACCGCTGCAAAGATCATTCTAGGCGGGTCCGCCTTTTCGATCATGCCGGAAGAGATTCTGGCAAAGGTCGGTGCTGATCATGGCATAGTGGGCGAGGGTGAAGTGCTGATATGCAGTTTTGTGGATTCAGTCGCATCCGGCAATTTGCCCGCAGAGCGGATTTTGCGTGCGCCGCAGCAGCTGGAGAAGGAGGCGATTCCTTCCGCCTACTATGATCCATCCATGGTGGAGTATTACATGGATCATGGGAAAACGATATCGATCCAGACCAAGCGCGGGTGCAACAAGCATTGCATCTACTGCTCCTATCCATTTCTCGAAGGACGCGACCTGCGGCTGCGGACAGCGGTTGCGGTGGTGGATGACATGGAGCGGTTGATCGCTGAACTCGAGGATAGCTATATCTTTATTGTCGACTCCGTCTTTAACGATTCCGAGGGGCACTACCGCGAGATCGTCCACGAAATGCATCGACGCAAAATCAATATTCCATGGACGGCCTTCTTTACGCCCGGTGGCGAGCTCGACGACGAAATCGTTGCGCTCATGAAGGCCACCGGCCTCGATGCCGCCGAGATTGGCGCCGATGCTTCCACCAATGCCACGCTTAGGGGGATTGGAAAAGATTTCACGTGGAGCGACGTCGTTGAATGCAACGAACTGTTCCTGCGTCATGAGGTGACAACGGCGCATTACTACATGTTCGGCGGCCCCGGTGAAACCCGCGAGACGGTGATCCAGGGAATTGAGAACATCCGCAGCCTCCGGCAGACCGCCAACTTTATGTTTATGGGTATCCGCATTCTGCCCGGAACCAGCCTGATGACCCTTGCCCGGAAGGAGGGCCTGGTGACGGATGAAACAGATATCGTCGATCCGGTTTATTATTTCTCGGAGGCCATCGATCGTGATTGGCTTGAGCAAACCCTGACCGATGGATTTGCCGACCGCATGAACTGCGTTTTTCCGCCGGATGCGCTGGACGACAAGCTCCACATGCTGCACCAGCTCGGCTATGGCGGCACAGCCTACGATATGCTGATCGGGGCAGGGGCGCGGAGCAGCAGGCGCGCACGACGCAGAGGCTCTAATGTTTAGGAGGAATCGGGTTTGAGTGAAATCCCGACAGATTCGATCTGGTGCGTCGTGCCGGTCTACAATAATGCCGCTACCGTTAAGGGAGTCGCATTGGCATGCCGCAGGCATCTCGAGCATGTGCTGGTGGTGGACGACGGCAGTACTGATGCGGATGTGGTCGGGCTGTTTTCAGATACGGACATTGAGGTGGTGCGCCATCTGGAAAACCAGGGTAAGGGACAGGCGCTTTCCACAGCACTGCGCCATGTGAAGGAGAAGGACGGCAGCTGGATGATTACGGTTGATGCTGACGGGCAGCACGACCCGGATGACATCCCTGCCTTTTTCCCTGTGATCGGAGAATTCCCAGACAGCATCCTGGTGGGCGCGCGTGATTTCTCAAGTCCAACTATTCCGGGCGGCAGTCGCTTTGGCCGCACGTTTTCCAATTTCTGGATCAAGCTCGAATGTGGTGCATCCGTATCGGATACACAAAGCGGTTTCCGCGCCTATCCGGTGGATTTTCTTTCGCGAATCAAGTTGCGCGGTAAACGATATGATTTTGAAGTTGAGGTGTTGTCGAAGGCGGTGTGGCATGGACTGTCTATTCAGGATGTGCCCGTCAGCGTTCACTATCCTCCAAAGGAGGAGCGTATTAGCCATTTTGATCAGTGGAAGGATAATGTGCGACTGACAGGTCGTCACTCCCTGCTGGTGGGGCGCCGTTTGCTTCCATGGCCACATAAGAAACTGGTCAAGTCCTCGGCAGCGGATTGGAAATACCTGTTGAAGCATCCGCGCAAATTTCTCGCAATGCTGCTGCAGGAAAATTCTACTCCGACGGAGCTGGGTGTTGCGGCCGGAGTTGGCGTCCTGCTGGCCACGCTGCCGCTGATCGCCTGTCACACGATCGCCATTCTTTATGTGTCCACCAAGCTGAACCTTAACCGCTTGCTGGCCGTCAATATACAGCATTTCTGCGCGCCGCCGTTCGTTCCGTTGGCCTGTATTGCTCTCGGATTCTATCTGCGGAACGGTCACTGGCTAGGAATCGAAGAACTCAAAACATTTGGCAGCGATCTGCATCAGCACGTGCTGAACTGGCTGGTGGGTTCACTGGTGCTGGCGCCCGTGCTGGCGATTATTGGGGGGCTCATCGTATTCAATATTGCGGCCCGGGTTCAGCGGAAAGGGACGGAAAACTATGCCTGACGCAAAACCCATCCAGCTCCGACAGCGCGGCAACCGGCTGGGTATCTGGTTCTTCAAAATCCTGATGCAGCTCTCTGGCTTGCGCGGTGCCTATGCACTGCTCTATCCGGTCTGTCTCCATTATGCGATCTTTGATCGTGCCGCTGTTCGCACTGCTTTGCCGTATGTCTCCCATCGTTTTCCGGAAATGTCGGCCTTGCGTAAGTGGTGGACGGTTTATCTGTTGTTTGTGTCGCAGGGGAAAAACCTGATCGACCGTCATGCCCTCGTCGCCGGGGTGGTTGAATTTGATACAGCGATCGATGGCTATGAACAGCTGGAGGCTTTCAGCAACGACCAGCAGGGCTTTATTCTGCTCACGTCTCATGTAGGCAACTGGCAGACGGTAATGCATTCACTGGAAAAGCTGGATCGAACGGTTCACCTGCTGATGAAGCCGGAAATGAATACCGCCGTACGCGATGCGGTTCAGGTTGATGCCGAGGAATCACGCGTGAAAATCATCTCGCCGGACCAGGACATGGGCGGGGTGCTGGCCGTCATGAACGCATTGGAAAATGGCGATATTGTATCCATTATGGGTGACCGGACCTACGGTGCGGACTCAGTGAATGTTGGTTTTCTGGGTGATTCCGCACATTTTCCCTATAGCGCTTTCCACATTGCGGCATCCGCCCGCTGCCCGGTTGTTGTGCTGCTCTCTTCCAAGACAGGAGTAAATGCCTATTCGGTCAATATGGCGAAGGTGCTCTGGCCAAAGCTGACGCGCGGGCAGGATCGCAAGGCGCAATTGAGGGATTGGGTGCAGCAGTATGCCGATATTCTCGGAAACTATTTGTTGGCGCATCCCATGCAATACTTTATTTTCCACGACATATGGGCGGATGCCGACTAGTGTGTCTTCTGTAAGAAGAAATTTAAAGGAAGGATAAACAAATGGATAAGGAAGCCAAACTGGCTGAAATTCGCGAAAAACTTAAAGTGCTGCTGGTTGACCAGCTTTCGCTCGATGATGTCAGTCCCGACGAAATCGAAGACGATAGCGAGCTCTTTGGCGAAGGCCTTGGCCTTGACTCGCTCGATGCGGTTGAGATCGTGGTCATGCTCCAGCGCAACTTTAACCTGGAAGTGAAGGACATGGAGAAGAACCGCGAGATCTTCCGCACCATCTCCACGCTCGCCGACTACGTCTACGAAAAAACCGAAGCGTAGAACCTTGCCGTGTAAATTATTTGGCCGCGAAAGAACTCAAGAAAGGGACCGCTGGGTTGCCTATGCGTTCCTTGCGTTCTTTTGCGGCTAATGAAATCGCCATAGAGAAGCCGTATGAATTCTGAGGCAGTTTATGTTAGCGGTATGGGGGTGGTCTCGGCAGTCGGGGTTGGGGTGGCTGATTCGCTCTCCTCTATGGAAGCCGGCGAACGAAACGTCGGCCCGGTTTCGCTGTTTTCCTCGCCCATCAATCTGCCGGTTTTCGAGGTGGCCTCGCTGCCTCCCCGTATCAGTCCCGGAAAAATGCGCACGCTGGAGCTGCTTGAACTGGCGTTGGATGAGGCGCTCCTTAATGCGGAGCTGGACGCTTTCGACGGTCTGCGCATCGGTGTCGCACTCGGCACCACGGTAGCCTGTCAACTTAACGATCTAGGCTTCTATTCCACCTTCCGCAAAAACAACGCTGCTCCCATGGATTCGGTGGATGGTTTTCTCGAAGGAAATCTTGCAGAGGCCACGGCGAAGCGGTTGGGGTTGGCCGGGCCGACCCTGGTAGTGGCCAATGCATGCTCTTCCGGAACCGATGCGATTGGCGCAGCGATGAGCTGGCTCAATGCCGGGCTGTGCGATATTGCCATTGCCGGCGGTGCCGACGAAATGAACCGAATTCCGATCTGCGGCTTCAACGCGCTTGGTGTGGCCAGCGATGAGCCCTGCGCACCATTCGACGGAAACCGCCATGGATTGAACCTTGGCGAAGGCGCAGGTGTGCTGATTCTCGAGACCGCTGCGAGCGCGGCAAAGCGGGGTGTCTCTTCCAAACTGCGCGTGTGCGGTTATGGTTCCTCTGCCGATGCCTATCATTTGACCGCCCCGCATCCGGAAGGGGAAGGGTTGGTCCGCGCTATCGATGGTGCTCTGAAGCAGGCCGGTATTCAACCCTCCGATATCGCCTTCATCAACGCGCACGGCACCTCAACCCCTGATAACGACAGGGTCGAAGGGCAAACCCTGCTGCGGCTTTTTGGCCAGGAGATCAAGGTGCTGTCCACCAAGGGATATACCGGTCACACCCTCGGTGCGGCGGGTGGCATCGAAGCCGTCTTTTCCGCCGCCGGCCTTCGCGAAGGCTGGATCCCCGGCAGTGCCGGCTTCCAAAACGTGGATGAGGAAATCGGGTTGGTTCCAACCATGGGGAAAACGGAGATCACCGGTCGCTACGCGCTCTCCACCTCGCTGGCCTTTGGTGGAAACAACGCGGCGTTGGTAATCGGGATTGAATGAACACGAAGACACGAAGAACCTAGCGCGGCAAAGCCGCAACCAAAAAACTCAACGCAAAGGTGCGAAGGACGCTGAGGGTCGCAAAGGATTTTCTCTGCGAGACTTTGCGGGCTTGGCGGCTTTGCGTTGAAGAAAAACGTGCGGAAAAACGACGAAGTTGACGGATAGTAGTACAAAGGAAACAGTATAGTCTGAAATCGCTTAGTGATCTTCGTGCCTTTGTGTTGCAGAAATTTGGATGATCGTATGCAGATTTTAGGGACAGGATTGGTTTGCGCGCAGGGGCGCGGAAAGGATGCGGTTTCCGGGGAATGGAATCCGCCGTCTTTTGTTGATGTGCCGTTCCAAATCGAGCCGTTCCCGATCTATGCCGTTGCCTCCGAAACACTCAAAGACAAGGCGGTGCTCGGCTCGATACGCCGCGCCGACCGCTTTTCAAAAATGGCGACGATGGCCGCATATGATGCCGTTGCCGATAGCGGCCTGGAGGTGAACGGTTCCGACCGCGTCGGGATCATTTTTGCAACGGCGTTCGGACCGCACAACACTACCTTCCGTTTTCAGGACGACATTATCGACTATGGCGATGCCGGCGTGTCGCCGACCGTCTTTTCCAATTCGGTGCACAATGCGGCGGTTTCGTATATCTCCCGCGTGCTGGGCATCAAGGGGCCGACCTGGACCATCACCATGTTCGAAAATCCGTTTGGACAGGCGGTCGAGCTGGCGGAGGCCTGGCTGAAGGAAGGGCGCTGTGACAAGGTTTTACTCGGCGCGGGTGACGAGTGCGGCACGGTAATGGAATATATCTGTTCTCAAAGGCTGCCCGTTGCATCTGATGGGAAAGTGCAGTTAGAAGATCCTGTTGCCTATGTCCCCGGCGAAGGGGCGGCCTTTTTCCTTGTCGATGGTCAGGAGGGCGAAGCACAACTGGAAATCCCGGGTGAGAGCTATGCAACGGTTTTCGGAAACATGCTTACGGGACCGGCGCTGGACTGCGCAGCTGATTATTTTGGAAGCTAAACCAGGGCAGGGGTCAGAGTACCAGCTTTAGTCAACCCTGATTCTTGAGTTTTGTTTTTGGCATGGCGGGAGGGTCTCCGCTGAAGAGCGGTTTTTTGCATTTTAGTATTTTCGCGGGGTTCCGACTTGGGACGTGGAGTGGATTTCAA
>JAUVCG010000078.1 GCA_030595785.1 Kiritimatiellales bacterium
TACGAAGACGTCCGCATCCTGGACATTGAAAAAGATCGTGTCATGCATGAAGAGGTCATCCTCAAAAATGCCGGGCGCGTCCGTGACGTTGTCAGCGGTCCTGACGGGGCCGTCTACGTCGTGCTCAACAACCCCGGAACCATCCTGCGCCTGACACCCGCAAAGAAATAATTACGCGCCTGCTCATTTGTCTCGCCCGGAGAGCAAAGCCTAGCCATGCATTTCCTTGAGGAGACCGGGCACGGCGTTCAAGGCATCAGCGAGGGCGTTAGGATTTTTTCCGCCAGCCTGGGCGCGGTCGGGTTTGCCGCCACCGCCGCCACCGCACTGCTTGGCGATGGCTCCGACGATTTTGCCGGCGTGCCGGCCCTCTTTGACAAGGTCGGCTGTGACGACACATACCAAAGCAACCTTGCCGTCAGACGCGCCGCCAAGGATGGCGACCGTGCTTTCGAGCCGGGGCTGCAGGATGTCCATGACGGCGGCCAGGAGTCCGGCGCCGGCCTCACCCATATTTTCGATGAGCAATCCGTTCTCAACTTTGCCGAGCATTTCTTCGGCAATGGCCGGAGCCTGTGCCTGCAATTCAGCACGCCGATTCTTGGCCTGTTTCTTTTTCTCTTCGGCAGCGGCGGCCTGGGCGTCGGCCTCAGCCTGCACTTTTTTCTGCTCTTCAATAAATTTTTCGGCAAAAGAACCGCAAGCAGCTTCAATGCGGCGGATACCGGCCGCGATGGATGACTCGCTCATGATTTTGAACAGGCCAAGATCACCGGTGTTTCGAACGTGGCAGCCGCCGCACAGCTCCATGGAGAATCCGTCGAAGGCTCCTTCGTTTCCGCCCACTTGGAGGACACGAACGGTATCGCCGTACTTTTCACCAAAAAACTGTTGGATGGCCGGATGCTTTTGCACTTCAGCAAAGGGAACTTCGGACCAGTAGACGGGCTCGTTGGCTTCGATGCGATCGTTGACGAGTTTTTCGATGGCAGCAACCTGTTCATTAGACAGTTTTTCCGGAGAGTTGAAGTCGAAGCGCATGCGGTCGTCTGCAACGAGCGATCCGCGCTGACGGGCGTCTTCGCTAACCGCTTCATGCAACGCCCAGTGGAACAGGTGCGTTGCGGTGTGATGGCGCTGGATGTCAGCACGGCGTTCGGCGTTGACATCAACGCGAATACCTTCGCCCGGTTCCGGCGCACGGCCGCTGACGAGCTTGACGCGGTGGACAAACAGTTCGCCTTGTTTCTGGGTATCGAGAATTTTCAATGTTCCGGCATCAACATCATCATGGCCGGGAACGGTCAGCGTCCCGTGGTCGCCGAGTTGTCCTCCCATTTCGGCGTAGCAGGGGGTTTTGTCGAGGACGATGCTGTATTCATTGTTTTCGGCGGGCGTAACCGCTTCGACGACGGCCTCGGCTTCGAGGTTGTCGAAACCGATAAATTCGGTGGGTTTAACATCGAGTCCTTCGCTTTCAACGAGGACGACCGATTTCTTCTTGGCGTGGTCTGCACGGGCGCGCTCACGCTGCTCGTTCATCAGCTTTTCAAAGCCTTCGACATCGACCGCCATGTCGCGTTCGCGGGCCATCAGCTCAGTGAGGTCGAGCGGAAAGCCGTAGGTATCATAGAGAAGGAATGCCGCTTCTCCGTTGACCATTCCGGTAAGGGTGCGAGCGACAGCAGCCGTGGAGTGGAAGGCCGACCGGAAGATTTCAGCTTTTGCGCGTCCGTCTTCGAGGGTGTGGTCGGGATTCCTGATGGTCTGCAATAATTCTTGCGAGGCCTGAACCAGTTCCTGCAAGTCGGCGCGGATCAGAATGCGGTTGGCGAGACCTCGGTCAATATTTTCGAGGTTGCGCAGGAAGATGTCGGCGGCGTCGACAAGGCCTCCGATAGCCGCTTCTTCGAGGCGGGGCGTGTCGGCCGAACGGACGGCGTCAAGCAATGCGAAACGGCCTTCGATATCAGTAATTCTAGCCGGAATGCGTTGTTTGATTTCGATGATTTGATCGAAGATGCGCAGCCCGTCATCGAGGGTGCGATTGAAGGCCTCTTCTTCGGCTTTGAGAGTTTTGCTGACGCGTTTGTGGTTTTTACGCACTTCAGGGAAAGCATCGCCAAAGTGGTCGGCGATAATGTCGGCAAGCTTGTAGAAGAAGGGTTCCTGGAAGCCCAGCGATCGACCATAGCGGACGGCACGGCGCAGGATGCGGCGCAGGACGTAGCCGCGGCCTTCGTTGGAGGGGATAATGCCGTCAGCGATCGAAAAGGCGAGGCATCGAATATGGTCGGCGATTACGCGGAAGGCGATGTCTATGGCGGCTTGGGATTTGAGGTTTGAGGATTGAGCTTCCAGCGTCGAGCAATACTTCAACCCGCTCATTGTTTCCAATGCCTGGAAAATCGGGGAGAAGACATCGGTCTCGTAGTTGGAGATGACGCCGGAGAAATCCTTAAAGCCATCGGTGCATTGCATGATAGAGCAGATGCGCTCGAAGCCCATGCCGGTATCGACGTGCTGGGCGGGCAGCGGCGAGAAGGTTCCGTCGGGGTTGGCGTTGAATTGGATGAAGACGAGATTCCAGATTTCGATGCAGTCCGCACTGTCGGCATTCACCATTCCCGCACCGCAGTCTCCTTCGGGGGTGAGGTCGATGTGCAGTTCGGAGCAGGGACCGCAGGGACCGGTGTCGCCCATCATCCAGAAATTGTCTTTACGGTTGCCCGGAACCACCTGTTCGGCGGGCAGGTAGCGCGACCAAAGCGCTTTGGCTTCGAGATCGGCTTCGGACTTTTCATCGCCACCGAAGTAGGTGGCGTAGATGCGGCCTTCGGGCAGGCCCCAGACCTTGGTGATCAGTTCCCACGCCCAGTCGATCGCCTCTTCCTTGAAGTAGTCGCCGAAAGACCAGTTGCCGAGCATTTCGAAAAAAGTGTGGTGGTAGGTATCGAGACCGACATCGTCGAGATCGTTATGCTTACCGCCGGCACGGATGCATTTCTGGGTATCGGCAGCGCGTCCGGGTGAGTAGGGACAGTTGGACTGGCCAAGGAAGATCGGTACGAACTGGTTCATACCCGCATTGGTGAATAACAGGTTCGGGGCGTCGGGAAGCAGACTGCCGGATTTCACGATGGTGTGCTGCTTCGACTCAAAGAAGTCGAAGAATGATTGGCGGATTTCATTCGATGTCATGGTCATACCCTGTCTTTCGTTAAGAGTGGGCTCGTAGTTCCGCCTTTTATGCGGTTTCACATGCAGGGCCCTCACTTCCGGTTCCGCCTAAAAGCGGGACTACAAACCTTTCGCCGATTTCTATCAGCGGAAAACAAGCGGGATTTATACTGAGAACCCCTGTGTTATGCAAGGGTTCCAATCATTGGAAACTACGATCGGCAAAATTGCTTGAGAACAGCGGCGAGGGCTTCAACGCGGACGGGTTTGGAGAGATAGGCATCCAGACCGGCTTCAAGGAATTTTTCGCGGTCACCCTTCATGGCGTGGGCGGTTACAGCTATAATGGGAATACGAAAACCGTCCTTCTCCTGGGCACGGATCATCGTCGTGGCCTTGAGACCATCGAGCACGGGCATTTGAATGTCCATGAGAATGATGTCGTAGCGGGGTTGCTCCTCCGGCAGAGCAGAAAGGTTCAGTTGTGCGAGGGCATCCCGCCCGTTTTCGGCCACCTCGACACGGCATCCCATCTTTTCGAGCATCTTGGTTATGACGCGGCGGTTCAGCCGGTTGTCTTCCACCAGCAGGACGGTGCCGTTGAAGGTTTTCTTGATGTCCACCTTGGAGGGATCTGCGGAACCGGTGCCTTCCTGCTCCACATCCACGGTCATATTAAACGCAAACGCAGCCCCTTTGCCGGGTTCGCTCGAAACAGAGAGGCGTCCGCCAAGCTGTTCGACCATCTTCTTAGAGATCGCAAGGCCAAGGCCGGATCCGCCATGCTCACGCATATGAGAGCCGTCCACCTGAGTAAATACCTGAAAGATGATTTCCTGTGCTTCCTTGGAGATTCCGATTCCGGTATCGCTGACGCGGAAATTCAGCGTGCACTCGCTGCCGGTTTGCTCCAGAGATTCAACGGCCACAAGAATGTGGCCCTTTTGTGTAAATTTCACGGCATTGGCCATAAGATTGATGAGAATCTGTCGCAGGCTGCCTTCATCAGTACGAATAAGCGGCAGATCCTCTGGGCAGTCGATCTTCAGCTCCAATCCCTTTTCCCCTACGGACGGTGTAAAAAAGGAATGGAGTTCATTGAGCATCGCACCGATATCGACCGTGTCGACATTGAGTTGGAATTTACCCATTTCGATGCGCGAGAGATCGAGAATGTTGTTGATGATCTTTAGCAGGTTCTCAGCGGAAGCAGAGATGGTATCGATGTACTCTCGCTGCTCCGGCAAAAGTTCGGTACTCGCCATAAGCTGTGCCATGCCGAGTACACCGTTCATGGGCGTCCGGATTTCATGGCTCATATTAGCAAGAAATTCGCTTTTGCTGCGGCTGGCTGTTTCGGCGTCTTCTCTGGCTTGCTCCAGTTCGACGGCCAGGTGCTCCTGCTCCGTACGCTGTCGTGCCAACTCACCGACCATGCGGTTTACCCCCCGCCCCAGTACGCCGAGTTCGTCCTGCGATTTGGCACGGGAGACACGCCTCTCCAAATCGCCCTGCTCAACCGCCTTGAGACACTGGCCGATAGCACTGAGCCGCGGAACGCTCAAAAGGTGCACCAGTAACGCGCTCACTGCGGTGATAAGCACAATGCAAAGCGAAAAGCCGGCAACAAAGCCGGTGGCACTCCGGGTTTTTTCCTGGCGTGCATTTACCGCGCTCACTCTCACATATAAGCTGCCGCTCCAGCCGTCTTCGGATTGCAACGGTGTGGAGATATGAAGGTAGTGGCTGCCATTTTCCTGCTGATGGACAATGGCGGATCCCGCGGAGGTCATGGCCACACCCGGCAACTCCGCATAGCGGCGGAATTCCTCCGTATGCCGCCCCTCAATCCCTGGATCCGTGCTGTAAAGTACCACATCATCGGTCTGTATAACTACGGCAAGAATAACCTCCTCGCCGACGAGCTCTGAGAGCATTTCACGATCGCGAACCTGCATGTAGGGCAATGCTCCGGCGCTCATCAGCTGTCCCGGAATCTGTGCCTGCTGACACAGGTTCTTGTCGATCTCGCTGGCAAATTTTTTAATGTAGAAAATGCCGAGGCTGGACAACAGCACCGAGGCAATCAGGAAGATCGACAAGCTCAGCTTAAATGCCAGCGACAGGAAAACCGGATTCATTCCCTCCTGCGGAGCAGCGCTCTGGACAGCATTTCTAGCCATGGGTTTAAGCATAGATTATTTATCCCTTACCGCAACGCATAAAGCGCTAAATCCGTGAAGGCCCCGACCCTCGCCAAACCGTGCGCGCACCTGTTTTGCTGAATGGGTAGACGCAGAGCGCAGGTTGTTAGTTGATAATTGTTGGTTGTTGGAGCGAATCCCCTGTACTGTTTCAACGATTATCAACCAACCCCTTTTTTCGCATGCGAAAAGTAGACCCCCAACCCGATTGCTGGAGATACGAACTGCCCGGCGGCTTTGAGGCCTCGGCCGGCAAGACCGATGCCGACAACGACATCCTCAGCCTGAAAACCGCCAAGGCCAACGATCTCTGGTTCCACGTCCACGGGCTGCCCGGCAGTCATGTCATCCTGCACCATCCCGACGGGGAGAAGCCCGACAACACTACAATTAAAGCTGCCGCCGCCATCGCTGCCTGGCACTCCAAAGCCCGCAATGCCGGAACGGTTCCCGTCAGCTGCACCGAGGCAAAGCATGTCGGGAAACCGCGCGGTGCCAAGCCCGGCAGCGTCAGCATTAAGCGCGAAAAAACCATCAAGGTGCGCCCCGCCCTGCCGTAGGCTTTCTTCTGGATTAGATATGGTGCTGTTGCCAATCACTTCTTTCTTTGTCATATTCTGCCACTAGTGACATCGACTTTACTTTGACAATGGAGGTATGCTTGAAAATTGCACAATGCATAGTTGATTCAACTGCCCGTCTGTTCGAGCAGGCTCCCTACTTTTCGATCAATGCCTTACGGCAGTATCTTGCAGAGCAGAAACTGAGCTACAATCCGGACACGTTAAGAAATATCTCAGCCGCCAGAAGAAAGAGGGCAAGATATTCGATGCTGGACGCGGGTGGTATTCGTCGATTGAACAGCCCTACCAACTCGACACCACGCCGGTCGAAAAACTGGTCGGTGAATTAAAGGAAGCTTTCCCGCTACTGGACTTCGCCTGCTGGAAAAAAGTATCCATGCCTTGGAACTTGTCGGCCATCTTGTTCGACGTGAAATCCCGTTCGGGTTAACTTACCTAATCGACCGAATTAACAATCCAAAGGGCAAAGAAAGGGTCGGAAAAAATCCAATGCTTGAAACTCATCCAGATCAGACCTTTTGACTCCAGCGCTTCGATCCCCCGCTTGACCGATGCGGGCGAGGTTGCTCCGCTCAGCTGCATGAATTCGCTGGAGGTATATTTGTCATCGCGATAGCGCGCCAGTCCCGTGGCGATCTTTTGCTGGTTGTCGGTCAGCATGTTCCACATGCCTTCATAGCCCGATGCCCGTTCGTGTAAAACGCGCTGCAAGGTTTCTCCGAAATCCTCTGCACCGATTTCGCGCCCCTCCTCCGAGTCGTTCCATAGGTGGTAGCAGACATCCTGCACGTCGCCGGGAATGGAATGCGAAAGCTCGAAGATCGCATTCCAAAGTTTGGGGGAAACGGATCGGCCGGTTTCGGAAAACTTGGCTTCCAGCCATTGGATAAATGTATCGTGATCAAGACTTCCGACTTCCATCAAAGCCGCCGACTTGAAGAAGGGGCTCCGCTGGGCATAGAAGATTTCCATCAACCGGTTTTGGTTGCTGCCGGCAAAAATATACTGCACCTCCTGCTGCGCCTGAATCTCGGCTCGCAGTGCCCCGAGAAACTGGTCGGAATCCGGCAGGTCGAGCAAGGCCTGAAATTCGTCGAAGAAAATCACCACCGGCTTTTTCTTGTGCAAATCCGGCGCAAGGCGCAGCAGATCCTCCACGCTCGACAGGGCTTCCGGACTCTTCCACTGAAGTCCGACACCAGCCACATTGAAGCCGCTTAGGATCGGCATCTTCTTGCAAAACGGCTCAAACGCCCGGGCAATTTTTTCGACCGCCTTGGCCTCGGTCTTTACACCCCAGAAATCGACGCGGATAAATTGGCACTTTACGTTCTGAAACGTATTTACCACCAGTGACGACTTGCCGGTACGACGCGGGCCGCGAATGAGCACATTCCGCCCGGCCTTGTGGTATTTCAGTAATTCGTCGCTCTCTTTGCGGGGCATATAGTCTGCCCCATCGACTATTCCATCTATCTTGAACGGGTTCATGTCCGCTTTTGTATTAAACAAAAGCGGATGTTGTCAATCCTGAATTTTACCGGTCTTGTTTAAAACAAAAGCGGTAACATCGATTACACCCCGTGCGGTACGCATCTTGCGTAATCCCTCATTGACCAAAGCGCGGACAGGAATTACTCTTAACAAATAAACGGAGGATAAAAAATGATTGCATTCAAGATTGTTCGAAAAATCGGGAAAATATTACGCGGCGGTGCGGGTAGAAAAGAAATCGCTCTCGGCGTGATCTGCGGCGTACTGATCGGCTTTAATCCTGGAGTCAGCTTTACGCTGGCGCTGGCCATTCTCATCACCCTGCTGCTCAACGCCAACATCGGCTTCACATTGCTCGGCGCAGCACTCGGCAAGGTGCTCTGCCTGGCCCTCTCGCCGATCACCTTCCACACCGGCTACTTCATCATCCACAACATCGGTATGGAAGACCTCTTCACCAACCTCGTCAACGCACCCGTTACCGCACTGATGGATCTCAACGTCTACGCCATGGTCGGCAGCCTCCCCTATGCCCTCGTGATTGGCTTTGCTGTTGGATCGGCCCTGGGCACCGTTGTCATCAAGCTCCGCAAAAAAATGCTCGAGGCTGACCAGCACGAAATCATCGGCAAAACGTTCGGTAATAAATTTGCGCGCTTTCTCCTGCGACTCGCCTTCGGAAAAAGCAAGCTTTCGCTTGATGATGAGATTCCGAAGGAGGCTCCGCTGCTGCGGAAATCCGGCCTCATCCTCGTCGGCACCGTGCTGGTGATCGGCATCCTGCTTGAATTCCTCCTGCTCGACATCGCGGTCAAGAACGGCCTCCAGTCCGCCATCTCCTCGGCAACCGGTGCCGAAGTGAATATCAGAAAAGCCCACCTTTCCTTAGCGGGCGGCAAGCTGGAACTCAAAAACCTGCAGGCCACCGATCCCGACAAACCAACCCACAACCTGATACAACTCGACACGCTGACCACCGATGTCAGCGTTCAGGATCTCTTGCGCAAGAACTACGTCATCGAACGCATGGCCGGAGATACGCTGAAGCGAGACGTACTGCGCAAATCGCCCGGTGCGGTCTACGTAAAGGAGGACAAGGAAACAGCCAGGGAAACCGAAGCCGTGAAGGAAAAAGCGCCAGGCAAGTCGCTTGACGACTATCTCGCCAACGCGCAGAACTGGAAAAAATATGGCGAAAAGGCCCTCGAATACCTGGAAAATCGTAAGGAAAATATCAAATCCGCAAAAAAAGGTGAAAAGCCCAAGGCTTCCAAGGAAGCCGCCGTGGCCGATGCCAGGAACCTCGGCTACCTGAAAGCGTCCGCCGATCTCGTCGCCGACCGTCCCTCTTGGACTATCCGCCGCCTTGAAATCGACAACGTCTTGCTTGGCGGTGACTATCCCGCCCAAACCTTCTTCGCCACGGATCTTTCCAGCCATCCTGAAATGGCCGGCAAACCCACGATCCTCTCCATGAAACCCGTAGACGGTACTAAACCTACCGCCAAATTTGTTCTGCGCTTTGACGATCCCGACGCGCAGCATGCACTGACCGCAAACCTTGAAGGCATCGCCATGGGAGCCGCGGTTGAAACCAGCGACTCCTTCCCCGTCGATATCAATGACGGCACGGCCGATATCAAAGCTGACGGCACCTTCTCCGCCGCCGCGATACAAATCCCGTTCACCATCACCGTCCATGACCTCAAGGCCCATGTTGAAAAAGGCCAGACCGTCATGGGTATGGACGCCGAAACCGCGACCGAGGTCTTTAATTCCATCGAACAGCTCGTAATCGACGGAACGCTCGAGGGCACCCTAACCTCGCCGCGCGTCAAGATCGACTACGACAAGCTCAGTGCCAACATGAAGGAAGCCCTCGTTGCCGCCGGTAAAAAGGAGCTCTCCAACCGCGCCAACGCCGAAATGGACCAAGCCAAAGACACGGCTAAAGCCAAAGCCGGTGAAGAACTGGACAAGGCTATGCAGAGTGAAGAAGCCGAGGAAGTAAAAACCAAAGCCAAAGACGCGCTCAAGAAACTGTTTTAGACCAAACAGATCAACGGGAGGGTCGCAGGCTCTGTGAGCGCGGACGCTATCGTCCGCCCGGAGAGGGAATTGGAAGAATGAACCTTGCCTATCCGGTTGACACACCGGCACGATTAATCCGGCATATATTCTATGAAACAATTTTTACAGAAGGTCGCAAAGTACGCAAAGTCTGGTTTCCTGTTGTCCTTAGCGTTCTTTGCGACCTTCTGTTAAATAA
>JAUVCG010000029.1 GCA_030595785.1 Kiritimatiellales bacterium
TTGCTTTCCTCGATCGGTCTCTGGGTGATTGCCATCAAACACCGATGACTCAGTGTGGTGATTTTTCGCTGCGCGACCGAAATGGACAGTGGACCTACCAGTTCTGCTGTGTCTGCGACGATATCCGCCAAAACGTTAATCTCGTTGTACGCGGCGAGGATATTTTGTCCAGCACAGGCCGCCAAATCCAACTCTTCCGGGCCTTCGAACACGAACCTCCAAGCTACTACCACCACGGCCTGCTGTGTGATGAAGCCGGGCGGAAGCTCAGCAAGCGCCAACGCTCCGAGAGCATCACCCGGTTGCGTGAGGACGGTGCTGATGCAGATGAAATTATCGGCCGCGCCGCTTTCTCCGGCGGCCTCATTCCTGAATTTCGACCATTGTCGGCGCTGGCCGCTACCGCGCTCTTGGGGAAAAGTTCGTAGTTCCGCCTTTAGTTACGCGACGATATGTATTAATGCCGCCTAAAGGCGGAACTACGAACTTTTCTCCCGCAACTCATCAAGCCGATGGGTGATGAGATAGTCGTGGAAGATTTGGATGAGGCCCTGGCGGGCAAGGGCGGATCGATAGACTTTGGGCGTGTGGTCGGGGCCGAAGAGGGTGTGAGCGGTTTGGCGGATGATGCTATTAGTCGGCTCGATAGGCAGACGGCGAAGGTTTAACTTCCCGGCGCCGGTGGCGGCGTGCCATGGAACCAGAATGTTGGTGACGATGGCATTGGCACGCGATGCGCCGACAAGCGCGGTAGGGTTGCATTTTGTTTTCCAGCTGATATGCCTGTTCCAGTAGTTAGAGGGAAATTCGGTGAGCAATGTTTTATGGTCGGCGAGTTCCGGGATTTTGAAGGCATAGTGCGCAGCGGCCATAAGACGGCGGACGGGATGGTTGGCGGGACGGATGCCCGCAAGCGTCCATTCGGATTTTTCCAGTGCCTGTTCCTTCAGTTCTGCGCTCTGTTTCCACCAGAAGTCCCAGGTGGAGCGGATAAACCTGCGTGTCGGCGCATCCCACGCAGGGTCAGGGTTGGCGGGCAGCAGGCCGGACAGGCTGAGCAACAGGGCGTAGGCGTCACCGGGGGTCTGCGCGATCGACCGCAACCGTGCGAGCGGCAGGATTGCGGCCAGCTGCCGAAAAGCGGCTTTGTTGTTTTTATAGCCGAGCGCGGCCATTAGTTCCTCCCATAGCAATTGGTCGGGCTCCTTGCTTTGCATCGCGAAGGCGAAACGTTCCGCTTTGAGCCGGAGCCGTTCCTCTCCCGCACTTTCCAGCCATTGGATCTTGTGGTCGGGATGCATTCCAAGCAGAGGAAAGTCGCCGGAAGGAATGGAGTAGGGGTAGGCGGTGAGATCGATGTTTTCGAATGAGAAGCGTGGGTCGGTTGCGAGCACGTCCTGCAGTGGGATCTGAATCAGCCCGGGAATTTCCACCCCTTGAAAATAGACGATGTGGAAACGGACATTGGCATAGCGGGCATCGTCGTCGTGGCCGTGCTGCTTCCATCCGTTGGAGTGGATGTGGATTTCGAGATCACCTGAAATGCGGCGCTTTTCCTTTCCGACAAGCAGCACGGCGTTGAGGAAGTCGGGGCCGGCTTCGAGGTTCCAGTCGCCCGGATGTTCCACAGCGATAGGTTCGTCTTCGGTGGTTTTTAATCCCTTCGGTCGCAGGCGACGGTCAACCCACAGGCACTGGAGGTGACGCTCACGGTAGGGGAAGTGTCGGAAGGGTTCCGCAGATTCGCAAAGCGCGTTGTCCACGCTTTCGTTCCGGTAGTCTGCGGCTCGTGGGAAGCTGGCTTTCATGTTTTGAAAAAAAGTTAAATACATAAACACAGATTAATATGAACTTTATAATATGGCAACTGATAAACGAGATGGGATGCAACCCGCTTTATTCAGACCATGGTGGGTAGAAGACAAACGACGACATCATGCGCATATGCGCATAATGTCATGTTCATTGAAAAATCCATTACCCCTGATTCATTCGTTGCCTACCTATCAAATATGGATAAGAATACTCGCCTTATGGAATCCATTGCCGACATCCGACAACTGCCTGATTTGGGGGAGGAAACCATCCATATATGGGGCGTGCATGTGCCCGATGTGCTGGATCGCCTGGATACGTTGCACTCCACGCTCTGCACGGAAGAGCGGGAAAAGGCGGCGCGTTTCTTCCGGGAGTCCGATCGTCAATCCTCCATTGCGGCTCGCGGCGCACTCCGTATTCTGCTCTCCGGCTACACCGGGCTGCCAGCGACCGGGATTGAATTCAACTATTCGGAAAACGGGAAGCCCAGCTTTGTACCGCCGGCTTCCAGCCGGCTCTCCGGAGAGCAACTAGGCAGGCAGGATGCCTGCGATACGATTTCATTCAACGTTTCTCATTCCGGCGAGTGGGTAGTGCTGGCATTCGGGCGCAACCGCAACATTGGTGTGGATGTCGAAAAGATCAAGCGAGGGATGGATGTACTCGCCATCGCGACGCGCTATTTCGCACCGGAAGAAATCACGCTGATTGACGATGCCGAGGATCAGCACGACATGTTTTTCCAGCTATGGGCGCGCAAGGAGGCCTATGTGAAGGCGCTTGGCTCGGGGTTGTTTCAAGAGCTGAACCGCTTTTCGGTCCCGGTCGAAAACGGTGCGCTCCCGGAGATAGGTGAAAAAGACGGTTGGATTTTCCATCGTCTGGAAGCCGGATCGAAATATGCCGCAGCCGTGGTGACTGACAAAGAAACAGCCCGTGTGCCATGCTATGATTTTGGCGGGCTGGAGTGGCTTGATTGATGTAGAACGGGCATCTTGCCCGTTAGGGCGGAGCGGTTCATGGGCAGGATGCCCATGCTACGAATGGAGAAGATGGGAATGGCAGCACTAAAAAATACATTTTCGTGGTCGTTCAGTGCGGCGGAAGATTTCGGGCAGTGTCGCCGCCGGCGCTACTGGAGCAAGTATGGCATGTGGGGTGGCTGGGCGCGCAATGCATTCCCGGAGCAAAAGACGGCCTATCGCCTGAACAA
Organism: Kiritimatiellales bacterium; assembly: GCA_030595785.1. Lineage (GTDB taxonomy): Bacteria > Verrucomicrobiota > Kiritimatiellia > Kiritimatiellales > Pontiellaceae > Pontiella. Next base: position 3,032 of record JAUVCG010000029.1, read on the forward strand.
AATGGATAACCGATGGGGGCTGATGGGTCAGGCGGCGGAAAACGCGATCATGTGGGTGCTCAAGCAACACCAACAGGGCAACCCGGTTAATGCTGATGCCGCATGGAAAACGATTGCACGCCCGTTCATGACCAAAAAATGGAATGAGTCAGACGAAGGTAATTGGCGCAACTCTCCTAAACAATTTTGCTGCCTGCGCGGGCATTACTATAAGACCCTCGGCGGCGAAGAGGAAAAAGAAGCCAAGCGTCAGTTGGCGGCTCAGATTCAGAACTGCATCGTCAACTTTATCGACAAGGTGCTCCCGAGGGTTGGAAATATACAGCCGAATCAGGAGTTTCAGATCGCCACGCCGGAGCAGGGCGGTGATGTGGAGCACTTTATCTACGAAGGCGTGAAGATCTATTCTATTCCCGACTATGCCTATAAGATCGGTGACGAAATACACATCCACGACTGGAAAGCGGGCAAGATAAAGGCCGAGCAGCACAGGCTCCAACTTTCACTCTATGCGCTGTGGGCCATCGTCAAACACGGTGCCAGGCTCGAAAATATTTTCCTCTATGTCGAGTATCTCAACGAAGGACAGGTACTGCCGTTCCAGTTGTCGGAAACCGATATGGAGGAGACCAAGGCGCTGATGAGCGACTCCGTTGGCGAAATGACCGAATATCTGGTCGACCACGACCGCGAAAAGAACAAACCGTTACCGAAGGAGGAGTGGGAGCTGACCCTCGACCCCGCCAACTGCGGACAGTGCAACTTTTACGAGCTGTGTAAGCCGGAGCTGGAACAGCAAAACACCGTGTTGGATTAGCCGCAAAAGAACGCACGGGATGCGAAAATCCTTCTATTGGTTTTTGTTGATTTTGCCGTTGACCGTATAAGGTGTTCTCTATAAATTCCCCACCTCTTTAGCGCAGCCATAGCTCAATTGGATAGAGCACCTGACTACGAATCAGGAGGTTGCAGGTTCGACTCCTGCTGGCTGCGCCATTCTTTTGTCCACCCATTTACCTGTACTGAAATAGTTTCAATTTCCGGGCGGTTTCGGTAGCTTCTTCCGGTCTTTTGGATATCGCATGATAGATTTTATACAGGTGAACAAGCGCTTCGGCCCGCAGGAGGTGCTGAAGGCGGTGACGTTTCGGATTAATGCCGGGGAGCGGATCGGTGTGGTCGGCCCTAACGGGGCGGGCAAGAGTACGATCTTCGGGCTGATCAGCAACGATATCGAAGCGGATAAGGGGGATGTAGTTCTTCCGAAAAACATTCGCATCGGCTATCTGCACCAGCAGCTCAATCCCCATGCGGTCGATCGAAACCTGCTGGAATACACCGAAGACTCAATTCCCGAACTGAAAACCATTCCTGCGCGCATTCATGAACTGGAAGCGCAGATGGAAGGGTTCGAGCCGCTGGAAAAGGACCGTGCTCTCAAGCAGATTGGAAATCTGCAGCACGACTTTGAGCATCTCGGCGGTTATGAAATGCGCGCTCGTGCCGAGGCCGCGCTCTGCGGTCTTGGATTCAAGGTCGAGGAGTTTGAAAAGCCGTTTGCCTCATTCAGCGGCGGGTGGCAGATGCGTGCCGAACTGGCGCGCACGCTCATTGCCAATCCGGACCTGCTGATGCTCGACGAACCCTCGAACTATCTCGACCTTCCTGCGGTTGAGTGGCTGCAGAAGTTTCTTCGGGCATTCGAGGGAACCATGCTGCTGGTCTCGCACGACCGCTACCTGCTGCGCTCGCTGGCGACTGCCACACTTGAAATCGCGGGGGGCAATGCGACGCGCTACCAGGGCGGGTACGACTATTACCTGAAAGAGCGCGAGGCACGCATCCTGCATCAGCTCGCTGCGAAGAAAAACCAGGATCGCGAGCGCGAACAGATCGAAAGCTTTGTACGTCGGTTCCGCGCCAAGAGCACCAAGGCTTCACAGGTACAGAGCCGCATTAAGCAGCTTGAGAAGATGGAGACCATCGAAGCCCCGGCCACTGTTGCAAACCTCTCCAAAATCCGCATCGGCGATCCGCCGCATAGCGGACACGAGATTGTTCGGCTAGAGCAGGCTGGAATCACCTACGATCAGCAACGTTGGATTTTCCAGGGATTGGATATGAACATCAACCGTGGGGAAAAGGTTGCACTGGTTGGCTACAACGGTATGGGCAAGACGACATTGCTGCGTATTTTTGCCGGGCAACTTTCCCCCACCGCCGGAAAGCGAGTGCTGGGCCACAAGGTGGTCGTAGGCTACCAATCGCAGGATTTCGCTGAAACCATGCCGCCCGAGAAAAGCGTCTTTCATATCGTCAAGGGGCAAAACCCCGCGGCCTCCGAAAGCGATGTGCGCAAGTTGCTCGGCGGGTTTGGCTTTAGCGGTGATACCGTCCAGAAAAAGTGCGAAATCCTCAGCGGCGGTGAAAAGATTCGTTTGGCTTTCGCGCGTCTATTCATCAACCCACCTAATTTTCTCCTGCTCGACGAGCCGACCACTCACCTCGATGTCAATGGACGCGAAGCACTGGAGACTGCGCTCAAAGCCTACAAAGGCGCGCTCTGTGTCGTCAGCCACGACGTCACCTTTGTCCGCAACATTGCCGAGCATATTATCGCCATCGATGAGTCCGGTGTATCGCGCTATCCCGGCGGCTATGACTACTATTTAGAGAAACTTGAAGATAGAAATCTGAAAGCTGAAACGGGAAACCTGAAAGATAACGCAGAGTCAGAATCTGCCCAACCCGTTTCCAAGGGTAAAGATGCGCGAAAAGCACGGGCGCAGCAGCGTGAGGCGGAAAAGGCCTTACGGAAAATCGAAAAGCAGGTAGACCAACTGACCGAAGAGCAGACGGCCCTTACCGGGGAAATGATGTCGCGGCGCGATGCCGACTTCGCTACAATCAACGCCCGTCTCGCAAAAATACAGTCGGAGATTCATGCGTTGGAAGCGGAGTGGGAAAAAACCGCTGAGTCCTTGGAATCCTGAGTTTGCCACGCACTGCCTCTGAGACGAATCATTGGGATGGCTTCAGTACCCAGCGCTTGTTATACCAGAAATATTGCTCTGGCGTTTTCAGGATCTCCTGGGACAAAGCGCCCATCAGTTCTGCCATAATCCGGATTTGGTCCGCTTCCTTGTCGACCGATGCATCGGGCTGGATCGGTTTCAATATAACGGCGGCATGTCGGGTCCACCCGACACGGCGCATGGCGACAGGATAGATGGCGCAGTTTGCCAGATGCGAAAAGCGGGCTGCGCCGGGCGCGATGGTAGCCTGGCCGTTCATGAAGGGGACGGTCACGCCCTTGGTCCGCACGCCAATGTCGGGAAGAATGGCCATGACGTTGCCCGTTTTGATCCGGTCGACAATCCCTTTCCACTCGCGGGCTTCTTTGAAGATCACCTCCAGGCCGAATGTGCTCCGCATTTTGTTGATATAGCCGTCAATGAGCGGATTCTTCTGCTTACGTGCGATAGCAAACAGGGGAACACCGATCAGGTCAGCCGATACAGCCGCAATTTCCCAGTTGCCCATGTGCGGGGTGGCCAGGATAAAACCCTCCGGTGATTCCGCAACGATTCGCTGAATCTCAGGCTCAATAACGGCCATCGGTTGCCTGCGGATATCTTCGAGGGTGAGCTTCGAGAAGCGCAGGGCTTCTATGCCGTTGAAAAAAAGGTTTCGCCAGGAGATCCATGCGATACGTCGAATCTTCCGGTTCGGACAATCGTCCCCGCAAACTTCCCGGATACGTTCGCGGGTGCGTTCCACATTGATGCGTCCGATAAAATGGGTGCCCGCCGCAAAAAACCAACCGAGAGCCAATGCAGCGCGCAATGGGAGGGCCCGTATCAACCCGGCAATCAATACTAAAGCAACATATTCAGCAATATGTTTTGGACGATGTTTCACGATATTATTCCTCTATCCTAATTTTTCCCCGACTATAAGTGAGCGGCCTATTGCCTTCTTTTCTCCCACTTCCGTTCCTTGGGCGGATTGCGCAAGGGGTCGGGTTTGGCGGCGACGTAGACGAGCCCTTCGCCGATGGCATGTGCGATCCTGCGCTCCAGTTCTGCGCAGGGGCGTACTTTGTATTTGTGGTCGGAAGCTATGAAAACCTTTGGGCCATCGACAAATTCAATGCATAGGTTAAGCGGGGTACTTCCGCGAAATTCGCTGAGGGTCACCTTTAGCGATTCCATCATATATGCATTTACACCCATTTCGGGCAAGTGGATGCCGACACGGTCGCAGAAGAGGCCGGCGGCCTGATCGAGCGGGAAGATTTCCATGACCTGGAATTTCAGGTCGCCGCTGTCCTCCTCCATCATGATGCCGCCGACCATGACGGTAGAATCCTCGACGACAAGATGGCCGTATTCTTCGAACGGTCCTGGGAACATGATGGCGTTGATTGAGCCTTCAAGTCCTTCAATCCGGAAGGTGGCCATTGGCTTTTGATCCTTTTTCGTAAAGAGTTTCCGCGTCTCGGTGATCATGCCGCCAACGCGGGTACGGGCACCGCTTTCCAAGGTCTGGATATCCTTCATGCGTTTGAGGGAAAATTTGTCCAGCTCCCACTGGTAGCGGGCGAGGGGATGGCCGGAGATGTAAAACCCGATTAATTCCTTTTCAGCGGCAAGCATATCGGATTCCGACCAGGCCGGTACATCGGCGAGCTCTTCGTCGGAGTCTGTGCCCGATTCGTCGGTCGCGCCCAGCAGTTCGAACATGGAGCGCTGGCCGGATGCCCTGTCCTTGATTAATTCGGCGGCGCGACCGATGGCGATGTCGATGCCGTTGAACAGCCGGGCGCGGTGGATACGGGTGAAGTCAAACGCGCCGGAGCGGATCAGGCTTTCAATCACCCTTTTATTGGACTTCGTGATTCGCGAACAAAAATCCATCAGTCCGGCAAACGGGCCGTTGTCGTCGCGCTCCTTAACGATCTCCTCGACGACGCCTTCGCCGACCCCTTTGATGGCGGCCATACCGAAGCGTATTCCGCTACCGTCCTGTACGGCATTGAAGCGGCCGATCGATTCGTTGACGCAGGGCGGCAGGATGTCGATGCCGACTTCCTTGGCTTCTGAAATGAAGCCGGTGAGTTTATCGGAGTTGGCCATTTCGCCGGAAAGCAGGGCGGCCATGAATTCGGCAGGATAGTGCGCCTTCAGCCAGGCGGTTTGGTAGGTCACGAAGCCGTATGCCGTGGAGTGCGATTTGTTGAAACCGTATTGCGCGAATCGTTCAATGTTATCGAAAATAGTGCCGGCGAGCTTGGCGTCGATCTTGTTGGTTTCTTTGCAGCCCGCGATAAATTTCCCGCGTTGCTCGGCCATGACCTCGGCTTTTTTCTTGCCCATGGCGCGGCGAAGGATATCCCCCTGGCCAAGGGAGAATCCGGCCAGCGTCTGAGCCGCCTGCTGAATCTGCTCCTGATAGACAATGATGCCGTTGGTTTCCTTGAGGATCGGTTCGAGCAGCGGATGGTCGTAGACGATCTTTTCCTGTCCGTGCTTACGTTTGGTAAAGTCCGGGATAAACTGCATCGGTCCGGGGCGGTAGAGAGCCAGGATGGCGATGATGTCCTGAATGCAGTCGGGGGCGACTTGTCGCAGCGTATCGCGCATGCCGCTGGATTCAAGCTGGAAGACGCCGACCGTGTCGCCGCGCGCAAGCAGCTCGTACGTTTTGACATCGTCAAACGGAAGCTTTTCAGGATCGATTTCGATGCCGTGGTTACGTTTGATCAACGCACAGGCTTCATAAATGATCGTGAGGTTTTTCAACCCGAGAAAATCCATCTTCAACAGCCCGATTTCCTCCGTCGGTCCCTTCTCAAACTGGACGACAATGAGCTTTTCCTTTGGCTCGCGTGTGAGTGGAATAATTTCGATCAGCGGTTTTTCACCGATAACGACGCCGGCGGCGTGCATGCCCGTGTGGCGCGGGAGGCCTTCGAGAATCGGCGCATATTTCATGATGCGCATGGCTTCCGGCTCGGTGCGGGTGGCCTTTTTGAAGTCGGGGCTTTCCGCCAGCGCCTTTTCGAGCGTGGTGCCCGGCGTGTCGGGAATCAGCTTGGCCAGCTTGTCGCAATAGGGCAGGGGGATCTCGAGCACGCGCCCGAGATCACGCATCAGTGTCTTGGCGCCGAGTGATCCAAAGGTGATGATTTGCGCGACGCAGTCCTCGCCATACTTGTCGCGCACATATTTGATGACGTCCTGGCGGCGGGTTGGGCAGAAGTCGATATCAAAGTCAGGCGGCGAGACGCGCTCCGGGTTGAGGAAGCGCTCGAAGATGAGGTTGTATTCCAGCGGGTCGACCGTGGTGATTTCCAGCGAATAGGCCAGCACGGAACCCGCCCCCGAGCCGCGGCCGGGTCCGACCGGGACGCCCTCGCGCCGGGCGTGCTGGATAAAGTCCGCCACGACGAGGAAATAGTTGATGTAGTTGGTTTTTTCGATGACGCCGACTTCGTAGTAGAAGCGCTCGTTGATTTTCTTTTCGCGGTCGTCCTTGGGCTGGTCGAGGTCTTCGATTTTATAGAGACGCTCCATCCCGACCTTTCCGAGGTGGAGGAGGTAGTCCTTTCCGCGCGTGAATCCTTTCGGCAGGGGGAACTCTGGAAAGTGGAGATCTTCCGCCTTATCAGGGAAGAAAAACTCAATGTTACAGCGCCGTGCGATCTCGATAGTGTTGGCGATGGCTTCGGGCTGGTCGGGGAAGAGGGCGGCCATCTCTTCGCCGCTTTTCATATAGAACTGATCGCCTTCGTAGCGGTGACGCGTGGTATCGGCCACGAGGTCGCTGCGCTGGAGGCAGATCAGCACGTCGTGTGCCTCTGCATGTTCCTTCCGCACATAGTGTACATCGTTAGTGGCGACAAGTGGCAGTCCGGTGGTTTTGGCGACCTTTAACATGTTCTCTCGCGCGGTTTTTTCCTCCGCAATGCCGTGATCCTGCAGTTCGAGGAAAAAGTTGTTTTTACCAAGAATGTCGGAATATTCACGCGCGAGTTCCACGGCCCGGTCGATATCGCCGTTCATGCATGCTTCGTTCACTTCGCCGCGCAGGCAGGCGGAGAGGCCGATCAGACCCTTGCTGTATTTGCGCAGCAGGGTCTTGTCGATACGGGGTTTGTAGTAGACCCCCTCGAGGTGGGCGGTCGAGACGAGCCTGACGAGATTTTGGTAACCCTCCTGCGTCTCAGCCAACAATACCAGGTGCATGTTGTTGCGCTGGGAGCTGCGCTCTTCCACGCCGTGGCGCGCCAGATAGACCTCGCAACCAATGATCGGTTTGATGCCGATGCTGCGAGCCGCCTTGTAGAAATCCACCGCACCATACAGCGCTCCATGGTCGGTGATGGCCAGATGCTGCATGCCCATGTCCTTGGCAGCGGCAACAGCTTCCTTAATCTTCACGGTGCTGTCGAGCAGACTGTAGCTGGTATGGAAATGCAGATGGCAAAACGGTACGCGACTCACGGGATTCCCTCTCCAATACTGGAAAGAGGACAAGATAAAAGCCCCTGCTGAAAATGAACAGGATAAAGTGTCAGGGGGAGGGGTTGGGATCGGTTCGGTGTCGGCCAGTCGAGCCGTTCAATGACTAAAGTACGACCGGCCCTTTTTCAGCTTACTCTTAACAAAGAGCCGCTATCTCTATCCCACCCGGTAAAGGGGTTCGGTCTTTTTGCTCTGTAAGAAGCGAGCCGCGATCAGGCAATTGTCTTTGGATGGGCAAACGGAGCTGCAATATTCTACACGCCACTTCGTTCCCATTGCAGTCCGATCGGCGCTGTTGAAATCCTTTTCAGCTTCCTGCCAGGCCACGCAGCGTCCCTCCACCTTGGATAGATCAAGGCGATGGGTAGCGACCTCCTTGCGATATTGAATAATCTGCCAGTCGAGCAACTCATGGATGCCGACACAGTGTCCGCCGTTTTCCTGCGCTTCATTGATGTCTGTAGTCTGTTGTTTTTGCATTTTCTTCCTCCACGGTTAATGGGGATAGTTGAGCATTAAAAGTGCCAACACCGGATGGCAGGGAGTTTTTTTCTAAAAATATTCGGATTATTTTTTTAATACAGACCCGTGAAACCACGGGTGTCGGTTATTCTTTATCCGCCTACCCGCATATCTCCACCTTGTTCCTCCGATAGGGAACACACGATAATCGTTGCAAAAGCCTTATTTAGACGCGCAAAGGAATTGACTTGCCGAGGGGCTGTGTCCAAATTGTCCCGCTAATTTTACCGGAGCAATACGAGGTTTTTTATGGCCAAAAATGAATCCATTTATAAGGAAGGGGTATTTTGCCCCACTGCTTTCCCCAAAGCGCAGGGCATGTACGACCCTCAAAACGAGCACGATGCGTGCGGCGTCGGGTTCATCTGCAACCTGCACGGGAAAAAATCGCACGATATAATCCACCACGCACTGGAAATCCTGATTCGCCTGACGCACCGGGGTGCAGCGGGCGCCGACCCGCTGACGGGCGATGGCGCGGGTATTCTTCTGCAGATCCCGCATAAATTCTACAAGCGCGAGTGCGAAAAAATCGACATTGCACTGCCCGATGCCCTGGAATATGGAACCGGTCTGGTCTTTCTGCCGCAGGACGAGCAACAGCGCGAACAGTGCAAAAAGATTATCGAGGAAACCACTGCCGCCGAAGGCCAGAAGTTCCTCGGGTGGCGCAAGGTTCCGACCTGCAACAAGTTTATCGGCAAAACCGCCAAGGTATCCGAGCCGGATATCTGGCAGATATTCATCGGTCGCGGCGAAACGGTGAAAAACGAGCGCGAATTCGACCGCATGCTCTATATCATCCGCAAGGTGGCCGAAAACAAGATTTTCAAGTCCGACATGCCGGCGAAGGAGGATTTCTACGTTCCGACGCTGACCTGTCGCATCATTATCTATAAGGGGTTGCTGCTGCCGGAGCAGATGGAGGAATACTATCCCGATCTGCTCGATCCGGAATTCGATTCCGCATTGGCGCTCGTACACCAGCGCTACAGCACCAACACCTTCCCGGCGTGGAAGCTCGCTCAGCCGTTCCACCTGATGTGTCACAACGGCGAAATCAACACGGTACGCGGCAATCTGAACTGGATGAACGCACGGCAGGGGCTGTTCAAATCTGACCTCTTCGGAGAGGATATCGAAAAACTCTTCCCGATCATTCAGCCCGGGCTTTCCGACTCCGCCCAGCTCGACCAGGCGGTGGAGCTGCTCTATCACACCGGGCGCTCACTACCGCACACGATGATGATGCTCATCCCGGAAGCGTGGCAGAACCACAAGACCATGTCGGAGGAAAAGAAGGCGTTTTACGAATACCATTCCACACTGATGGAGCCGTGGGACGGCCCGGCTTCGATCCCGTTCACCGACGGTAGTTGCCTCGGTGCGATCCTCGACCGCAACGGTCTTCGCCCGTCGCGCTATGTGGTAACGAAGGATGGTTATGTCATCATGGGATCGGAAACCGGTATCGTGGATATCGATCCGGCCAACGTTGAATACAAAGGCCGTCTGGAGCCGGGTCGCATGTTCCTGGTGGACATGGAAGCCGGGCGCATTATTCCCGACGAGGAAATCAAGCACGAGATTGCCACCCGGCAGCCCTACGGCGATTGGGTAAAGGAAAACCTCGTAAGCCTCAACGGTTTGCCGGAGGAGCAGGTGGAGCCCGTCGACATGGATTCCGTGCTCGAGCGCCAGCGGCTGTTCGGGTACACGATGGAGGATCAGAACCTGTTGATCGGTCCGATGGCCGCCAAGGGAATGGAGCCGACGGCGGCAATGGGCGTAGATACGCCGCTGGCCATCCTCTCCGAAAAATCGCAGTTGCTCTACAACTATTTCAAGCAACTCTTCGCACAGGTAACCAATCCGCCGCTGGACGCGATCCGCGAAGAGCTGGTCACCTCGATTCTCACCAATATAGGCAGTGAGCAGGACCTCTTTGTGGAAACACCCGAGCACTGCCGCCAGCTTAAGATCGAACAGCCGATCCTCACTAACGAGGCCATGTTGAGGATTCACGCATTGGATCGAGACGGCCTGAAATCCACCACCCTTCCAATCGTCTACGATGCCGCCGGGGGCGAGGCCGCCCTGAGCGAAGCACTTGAAAAGCTGTGCAACGATGCCTCGAAAGCCATTGAAGCGGGCTACACGCTGCTGGTTCTTTCCGACCGATCCGTCGACAAGGAAAACGCGCCAATCCCGGCTCTGCTTGCAACGGCGGCGGTACACCACCACCTGATCAAACAGATGCAGCGCACGAGCTGCGGTCTCGTGGTCGAGTCCGGCGAGCCGCGCGAAGTGCACCACTTCTGCCTGCTCTTCGGGTTCGGTGCGGGAGCCATCAACCCGTATATGGTCTTCGAAAACCTCGAAGACATGATCTTGCGAGACACCCTGCCCGACTCCAACATACGCAAGGCCACGCGCAACTATATAAAGGCCGCCAATAAGGGCATGCTTAAAGTCATGTCCAAGATGGGGATCTCAACCCTGCACTCCTACCGGGGCGCGCAGATCTTCGAAGCCATCGGCATCAACCACGATGTGATCGATCAGTACTTTGTCGGGACATCCTCACGCATTGGCGGCATCGGACTGGATGGAATCGGCCGCGAAATCGAGACGCGCCACAAGCACGCCTTTCCCGCGCGCAAGATCCCGAAAAACCTCAAGCTCGATATCGGCGGCGCGTATAAGTGGCGGCGCAACGGGGAGGATCACTTGCTCAGTCCTGTTGCTGTGGCCAAGCTCCAGGAAGCGGTCCGTACCGACAACCTCGAACGTTTTCGCGAATTCTCCGATCTGATCAACGACCAGAACAAGAATCTCTGCACATTGCGCGGCTTGTTCACGTTCAAGAATGAGCGCGAACCCGTTCCGCTGCGCGAAGTCGAGCCGTGGACCGAGATCGTCAAACGCTTCAAGACCGGAGCCATGTCGTACGGGTCAATCAGCCAGGAGGCGCACGAAACCCTCGCTATCGCCATGAACCGCATCGGCGGCAAAAGCAACAGTGGCGAAGGCGGGGAAGACCCCGACCGCTACGATCCTGACATCAACGGCGATCTTCGCCGCAGCGCCATCAAGCAGGTTGCTTCCGGGCGCTTTGGCGTAACGAGTAACTATCTGACCAACGCCGACGAAATCCAGATCAAAATGGCGCAGGGCGCAAAGCCCGGCGAGGGTGGCCAGCTTCCTGGGCATAAAGTAAAGCCATGGATTGCGAGCACCCGCCACTCCACGCCATACGTGACGCTCATTTCGCCTCCGCCTCACCACGACATCTATTCCATCGAGGACCTCTCCCAGTTGATCCACGACCTGAAGAACGCCAACCCTCTGGCGCGCATCAACGTCAAGCTCGTATCTGAAGTCGGCGTTGGAACCATTGCCGCCGGCGTGGCCAAGGGCAAGGCTGAGGTGGTGCTGATTTCCGGCTACGACGGTGGAACCGGCGCATCGCCGCAATCCTCCATCAAGCATGCCGGACTGCCATGGGAACTCGGTCTGGCCGAAACCCAGCAGACCTTGGTGCTCAACAATCTGCGCAGCCGTATTCGGGTTGAAACCGATGGCAAGATGCTGACGGGTCGCGACGTTGCCGTTGCCTGCCTGCTTGGTGCCGAGGAATTCGGCTTTGCCACCGGGCCGCTGATGACCTTGGGCTGCATTATGCTGCGCCTCTGCCACCTGAACACCTGTTCGGTCGGTATCGCCACGCAGGATCCGGAGCTGCGCCGCAAATTTGCGGGCAAGCCGGAATATGTGGTCAACTTTTTCCGGTTCGTGGCTGAAGAGTTGCGGCAGATCATGGCTGAGCTCGGCTTCCGCTCTATCGATGACATGGTCGGTCATTCGGAGCTCATCGATACTGCAGAGGCACTCAGCCATTGGAAAGCCCAGGGACTCGACTTTTCCAACATCCTGTTCAAACCGGATGTGAGCCCCGCCATCGGCACCCGTTGTATCGACTCGCAGAACCACAATCTCGGCGGTGCACTCGATCACAAGCTCATCTCGCTCGCGCAGTACGCGCTGCGCCGCTCGGAGCCGGTGGTCATCAACACCGAGATCCGCAACGTCAACCGTACCGTCGGTGCCATGCTCAGCTACGAAATTTCCAAGCGCTATGGTGAGGAAGGCCTGCCGGAAGAGACGATCAGGGTGAACTGCAAGGGCAGCGCCGGTCAAAGCTTCGGTGCATTCAGCGCCAGAGGAATCACATTTAACGTGGAAGGCGATGCCAACGATTATTTCGGCAAAGGTCTGTCCGGTGCAAAGCTGATCATCCGTCCACCGAAGGAGGCTACCTTTGTTGCGGAGGAAAATATCCTCATCGGAAACGTTGCGTTTTACGGTGCGGTTAAAGGCGAGGCCTACATCCGCGGTTTGGCGGGCGAGCGCTTCTGTGTCCGTAACTCCGGCGTTCAGGCCGTCGTCGAGGGCATCGGCGACCACGGGTGCGAATATATGACCGGCGGAAACGCCATCATTCTTGGGCCGACCGGCCGCAATTTTGCCGCAGGCATGAGCGGCGGCGTGGCCTATGTCCTCGACGAAGCCGGCGACTTTATTGAAAACCGCTGCAACCCGGAGATGGTCGATTTCGACCCGCTCGATGAAGACGATACCGACTACCTGCGCGAGACGATAGAGAAGCACCTCGAGTACACGGGAAGTAATGTTGCAAGGCGCGTGCTCGACAACTGGCAAGAGTCGCTCGGCAAATTCGTCAAGGTAATCCCGGTCGACTACAAGCGCGCCCTGGCCATGCTCGCCGGCGAGCAGTATGCCGGAGAGTAGCAGGGAGAGGCTTGAGACTTGAGGCTGTAGGCTTGAGGAAAACGAATGAGAGATCCGCATAAACTGAAAGCATTTGAATTTGCCGATAATCTGGCGGTTTTGGTTTATCAGGAAACGCGGAATTTCCCGAAAGAGGAACTGTTTGGCCTCGTTTCCCAAATGCGCCGAGCGGCGGTCTCGGTTCCCTCGAATATTGCCGAGGGGTGCGGAAGATCCTCTGAAAAGGAATACCTGCATTTTCTATCGATAGCCTACGGATCATTGAAGGAATTGGAATACCAGATCTCCCTCGCGAAGAAGCTGGGGTTTTTGAGAGATGAAACAGATTTAACAGACTGTGCGGACGAAGCTTCGCGCGTTTTAAATGGACTAATTAAAGCATTGAAAAAGTGAGCAGGTTTTAGAATCGGTGCAGGAGGTTCCTCAAGCCTCAAGCCTCAGATCTCAAACCTGCCTCCTCCGGAGGCACCCATGGGAAAACCAACAGGATTTAAGGAATTTAAGCGACAGACACCGGTGGAACGGCCGGTCGAGGAGCGTGTCGGTGACTTTGAAGAAGTCTACGAGCCGTTCCCGGAAGAAAAGCTCCGCCGGCAGGCCGCACGTTGCATGGACTGCGGAATTCCGTTTTGTCATATTGGATGCCCGCTCGGAAACCTTATCCCTGAATGGAACGATATGGTCTACAAAGGGCAGTGGAAGAATGCGTGGGAGGTCCTCTCCGCTACCAATAACTTCCCGGAGTTTACCGGTCGCATTTGTCCCGCACCGTGCGAAGAATCGTGCGTGCTGGGAATTAACGAACCGGCGGTAAGCATCGAAAACATTGAGAAGACCATCGTCGAGCATGCCTTCACGGCAGGCTGGGTTGTCCCTGAACCACCCGAAAGCCGCACCGATAAAACAATTGCTGTAATCGGTTCCGGCCCGGCCGGACTTGCCGCCGCCGACCAGCTCAACCGTGCCGGACACACCGTGACGGTCTTTGAGCGCGCCGATCGTATTGGCGGGTTGCTGCGCTACGGCATTCCTGACTTTAAGCTGGAAAAAACGATCATCGACCGCCGCGTTAAAGTCCTGACGAAAGAGGGTATCGACTTTCGCGTCAACGCCGCCATTGGCACCGAAGTTCCCGTCGAGGAACTCAAAAAGTTCGATGCTGTCGTTCTGTGCTGCGGTTCCACCGAGGGGCGTGACCTTCCCATTCTTGGAAGGGATCTCGAAGGGATCCACTTCGCCATGGAATTCCTCCCGCAGCAGAACAAGCTGGTGGCCGGTGAAAAGCTGACGGAGATGATATCCGCCAAGGACAAGAATGTGGTCGTTATCGGCGGCGGTGATACCGGTTCCGATTGCGTCGGAACCGCCGTCCGCCAAGGGTGCAAATCGGTCGTCAACTTTGAGTTGTTCCCGCAGCCCCCGCTTTATCGTCCGTCGCACCAGCCTTGGCCATACTGGCCGATGAAGCTGCGCTCCAGCTCCTCGCATCGCGAATCCGGGCAGGATCCACGCAACTATTCGCTGCTTACCAAGGCCTTCCGCGGGCAGGTCGGGCACGTGGTCGGCGTAACCACAGTCAACGTCGAATTCACCCGCGAGCGCCAGACCGGAAACTCCAATATGGACGAAATTCCCGGAACCGAAAAAGAGTGGAAGGCGGATCTCGTCCTGCTCGCTCTCGGTTTCACCGGGCCTGAACGGAGCAACGTGATTCACGGCCTTGGTGTTGAGCTCGACGAGCGCGGCAACATCCAGACTGCTGGAAATTACCAGACCAACGTCGAGAATGTATTTGCCGCTGGAGACTGCAACCGCGGACAATCCCTGATCGTTTGGGCCATTTCCGAAGGACGCGAGGCCGCCCGCAATGTCGACCTCTACCTGATGGGCGAATCCGATCTTCCGACCAAGGGGGCGGACGATCTGCCACGAAGATAAGCCTATGATAGGCTTTAGACCTT
>JAUVCG010000056.1 GCA_030595785.1 Kiritimatiellales bacterium
CAGGGAGGCATCGCCGAGACCGCCTTTTTCAGTCCTCGGAGAGCCGCAGAGATCGTGGAGCATGGAGCGGACGAGCAGTTCGGGGGTGTTCTTACCCCGTATCTTGCTCCTGTTCTTTGAGCGATCTTGGTGTTGAAAAAATGTGCAGAGAAAACAAGAAGTTGTCGGATAGTAGTACGAAGAATTTCTCACGCAGGGCCGGCAGGGATCGCAGAGGAAAAAAATAATCTGCGTTAATCGTGTTTGTCTGTGGCTCAAATATAAGGAGGCCATGTGAACGCTCATTCGCGTGTATTGGCGTTCATTCGCGGTTCTAATCCAGCTCAAGAATCTCAATAGTACGGAATTGGCAGGGGTGGCTTTCGGCCTGGAGGGAAATGTGGCCTTCAAGCATAGGTTCACCGTCGTCGAAGCGCGGGTTGGTATATTCCATAACGAGCCGCCCGTTAATCCAATGCTGGATGGTGCCGTCAATGACAACCGCTTCGGCCTTGATCCACTCGCCGAAGGGCAGGGCAGGGACTTTACTGACGACAGAGTTTTTCATGTCAGCACCTTCATATTCAACCAAGCACCCGGGGGTGAAGAGCGATCCTGTGAAGCGCGGTTTTTTGCCACCCTGACCGAGCAGCTGGAACTCGGCAGAGTTGGGGAATTTCTGGTCCACGCCCATTTCGGAGGGGGGTGGGCAGTGGATCATGATGCCGCTATTGGCAAAGGCCCACCCCGGTGCGCCGGGCACCTGCTCGCCGATAAAGCGGTATTCGCAGCGGAAGCGGTAGTTTTTGTAGGACTTGGCGGTATGGATATGACCAAACTCATCCTTGAAGGTTTTATTAAAGTCAGCATAGGAAACCGCCAGCAGGCCATCTTCCACACGGAAGATATGGCCGGGGTTTTCGCCGGCCGGCGCGCCCTTGATTTTTACAATCCAGCCGTCGAGATCCTTTCCGTTAAACAGGCTGGTGTATTCGCCACCTTGTTTGGCCGTGGTACATGCTGTCACGAGAACGAGGGTTGCCAGTAGTGCTTTCAGTAGTTTCATAGTGGTCTCCTATAGGTTCGTAGTCCCGCCTTCAGGCGGCCTCTGCGAACTAGCCGCCTGAAGGCGGAACTACATACATTTTTTTCTTAAAGTTCACGGATTTTAAGATTCTTCCAGCTCACCTGCATCGGATGCAGTTTTTTGTTTATGCTGTGCACCTGCAGGCCGATGTGGCCGGCGGGGTGGCTTTTGTAGATTTCTTCGTCGGACAGGTCGGCAACGGCCTGGCCGTTGATGAAGGTTTGAATGCGCGCGCCCTGGGCAACGATGCGGTAGTGGTTCCATTCGCCGTTTTTAAACAGGTCGTGCTGGTTGACGGCAGGATCCTTGGAGCGGGGTTCAAGGGAAATCCATCCGTGGCCCGTACCTTCGCCATAGACGAATCCGGACTGACCGGGACTGGCTTCGATTTCAACCTGCGGGCCGTGGAAGCGGCCGGCCTTGAGTTCGCCTTCGTCCTCGGCGCGTGAGCGCGAACGTATCTGCACGCCCGAGTTCAGCTTGTCGGAAACCATCACATCGAACTCGAGTTCAAAGTCGCCATAGGTTGCTTTTGTGGCGAGAAATGTGTTGGGGCTCGGCACAACGGTGGTGCCGGTAATCACGCCGTCTTTCACTTCGTAGGTTGCTGTGCCGTCCTCGACGATAAAGTCGGTCAGATCCTTGCCGTTAAAAAGCGGTTTCCATTCGGCTTCTTTGTTGACGGTTCTGCAACCAACGGTTGCGAGGATGGTAATTGCAAGTAGTGCAGTCAGTTTTTTCATGGTCTTTCCTCCATAGTATGTGTGTTTGGGAGTCACAGAGCAGGGGAGTGTGAATATCGGAGCAGGAATATTTTGCTACTCCTCTACTCCCACAACCCTAAACTCCATTACCTGCCTATCCGTCAAGCGTCCAGCCCATGCGGTATTTTTTCTTCAGATATTCATTCGCCTTGTTGTTATTGGTAACCCTGCCGGTTCTGGCGTCATACTGCAACTCTTTGCCGGCCCGGTGAGCAACAAGACCAAGCATGAGCGTTTCCACCATGCGGCCGGAGTAGTCGAAGTCGCAGCAGGTTTTGAGGTCGCCTTTGCAGGCGTTGAACCATTGCTGCTGGAAGTCGCCGATCGGCGGGGCCACCTGTTCAGGGGTGGGGGATTTATAGTAGGTCATGTCGGTTTCTTTGCCGAGCGGGATGAGTATCCGGCTGCTGAAGTCGGAAACAAGGACGCCCTTGGTTCCTTTGAACATGACGCCATGGCCGATTTTTTTGAGGTCGACGACCCTCATCGGGCTCTTGGGCATCGGTCCGCCCTGATACCAGCCGAGGCGGATTTCATCGCGCCAGTCGTTGGCCGGC
Organism: Kiritimatiellales bacterium; assembly: GCA_030595785.1. GTDB lineage: Bacteria > Verrucomicrobiota > Kiritimatiellia > Kiritimatiellales > Pontiellaceae > Pontiella. The sequence goes on from JAUVCG010000056.1 coordinate 2,388, forward strand.
ATTTCGAAGATAGCGGTCAAGGCCGATGGGCAGACGTCGGGAAGGGGGGTATCGCCGCTCGCTTTGACAGAGGTGGGCCGGTCGGCATCGATGGCATTCCATGCCAGATCCATAACATGGCTCCCCATGTCGCCGACCTGCCAGCTGCCGAAATCATTGTACATGTTCCAGCTAAGACAGCCGGAGCCCGGCCCTCGCGTGGAAATGAGATAGTCCGGATTGTAGGGATGCATCTGTACGGGGCCGATCCACTGCTCCCAATCGATGGTGCCCGGCGCTTTTCCGGCGGCGGGGAGGTAGGCTGTTTTATTGTGGGTGCGGTTGCCCCAGGCATGGACGTCTTTCAGTTCGCCGATGGCTCCTCCTTTAACGAGTTCGGCCACGCGGGCGAAGTTGGGATTGGCATGTCGTTGTGTGCCCTGCTGGGTGGCCAGCTTGCCTTTGTTCTTTAGATAGACTTCGCGCACAGCACGGGCTTCGGCAACGCAGTCGCCGAGCGGTTTTTCGCAGTACACATGCAGGCCGCGGTTCATGGCCCAGATGGAGATAAAAGCATGATGGTGATCGGGGGTGCAGATGACGACGGCTTCGATATCTTTTTGATCGAGGCATTTCCGCCAGTCGATGTATTGCTTGGCCCTGGGGAATTCCCTGGCGGCCAGCGCCATGTTGTCGGCATTGACATCGCAGATCGCCACGACATTCTGAGTTTTTAGATTATGATAGTGCTGCGCGGCACGCCCGTGTGCGCCAATGACCGCAAGGTTGAGTTTGCCGCCGGCACCTTTCCCTGCCAGCGTGCCGCTCGGCAGGATCGTCAATCCGGCGCCGGTTGCAAGAGTGGATGCCAGGAAGGTTCTGCGATGAGTCGATGGAATGATGTTTTCTTTGTTCATGCGGTGTTCCCCTTTCGCTTTGTTGAAATGTATGTCTCTATACAACGTTGCAAACACGCTGACAATGCACAACAGGACATAGTGCATCGCACACCATACAGCATCTTGTAGATATGGAGCTGTTCCTTGTATAAAATGCGCATGAGTGTCTGTGCTCCTGCTATGTTGCGAGGTCAGCGAGGCCTCTCCCGTTGGCAGGATTAACTAGTTGTGGATTAGGGCTGGGCTTCGCAGTTGAAATATTGTTTAGTTTGGAGAGATGGCACATTGTTAAACAAGAGAGGGTGACTATGGAAATCAAGGACATCAAACGTATCGTGGAACTGATGAAGAATAACGATCTGACCGAGTTCTCGATGAAGGACGAAGAGACTGAGCTGGCGATGAAACGCGGCAGCGATCAGCAGATTGTTATGGCAGCGGCCCCGGTAGGGATGGCACCTGTTGCGGCGGCAAGCCCTGTGGTAGCGGCTCCGGCAGCGGCAGCCCCGGCGGTGGATGAAGACGACGGTCTGATCGAGATTCCCTCTCCAATCGTTGGGACATTCTATCGTAAACCGGCCCCCGACGCGGATTCCTTCGTGCAGGTTGGTTCGGAGGTTTCCGAGGAAACGGTGGTCTGCGTCATCGAGGCCATGAAGGTCATGAACGAGATCAAGGCCGAGGTCACAGGCGTCATCAAAAAGATTCTGATCGACGATGCGACGCCGGTGCAGTACGGGCAGACGCTCTTTCTCGTTGAACCCAGCTAAAAAGGGAACGGCCTATGTTTGAAAAGGTACTGATTGCCAATCGTGGCGAAATCGCGCTGCGCATCATCCGCGCCTGCAAGGAGCTGGGTGTACGGTCCGTTGCGGTTTACTCTGATGCCGACGCGGACTCGCTGCACGTACAAATGGCCGATGAAGCCGTCTGCATCGGTCCGGCGGCCGCCAGCGAAAGCTATCTTAAAATCACCAACATTATCAGCGCGGCTGAGGTTGCGGATGTGGATGCCATCCACCCTGGCTACGGTTTCCTGTCTGAAAACGCGCACTTCGCTGAAATCTGCGCCAATTGCAACATCGCCTTTATAGGCCCCGCCGCGGATTGCATCCGCAACATGGGTGACAAGGCGATTGCCCGCGACACCATGAAGGCCGCCGGCGTGCCGATCACCCCCGGCTCCGACGGCATTTTGAAGGATTCCGACGAGGCGCTCGCACTGGCGCATAAGATGGGCTATCCCGTGCTGCTCAAGGCCGTGGCCGGCGGCGGCGGGAAAGGTATGCGCGTTGCTCGCAACGATGTCAGCCTCGTGCAGGGCTTTATGGCTGCCGCGGCCGAGGGCGAGAGCGCGTTCGGAAACCCTGACCTGTTCATGGAAAAATACATCGAGTCCGCCCGGCATATCGAGGTGCAGATTATTGGCGACAAGCATGGCAACGTCTGCCACCTGGGCGAACGTGACTGCTCGATCCAGCGCCGCCACCAGAAACTGGTGGAGGAAGCACCTTGCCCGTCATTGACCAACAAAGAGCGCAAGGAACTCGGCGATGCCGCCGTCAAAGCCGCCAAGGCTGTCGACTACGACAGTGCCGGAACACTCGAGTTCCTCTATGATGAGAAGGCAAAGCAGTTCTATTTCATGGAAATGAATACCCGTATCCAGGTGGAACATACCGTCACCGAAGAGGTGAGCGGCATTGACCTTATGAAGGAGCAGATCCGCGTGGCGGCCGGTGAAAAACTTTCGTTCACCCAGAAGGAGATGGTGATTAGCGGCCATGCCATTGAATATCGCGTGAATGCCGAAGACCCGTTCAACAACTTTACACCTTCACCCGGCTTGGTGGAGGCCGTCCATTTTCCCGGCGGTCCCGGCATCCGGATCGACTCGCACGTCTATTCCGGCTATACGATTTCGCCTTACTATGACAGTATGATTGGCAAGATCATTGCTACAGGGAAGGATCGCGAGGAGGCCCTTGCCCGTCTGCGCCGTGCGCTGGAGGAATTTACTATCAACGGACCGCATACTTCGGTGCCGCTGGGCGAGGCGTTGCTGGCCGATACACGGTTCATCAAGGGACGGTACAATACGGCTTTCCTTGAAAAGTTCATGCATGAGAATTTTCTGAACGTATAGGAGAGCCGCTTTAAAACCTCCGGTTTTATCGCGGCGGTTATGAGTTGATTGTTATTGGTTATTAGTGTGGGTTTCGGGGCAAATGAGCGGTCCAGATAACCAATAACCGGGAACCAGGAACCGGAACGAAACGTTCGTTCCTCAAGGAGTAGAATAATGAAAGAACCAGCAGGTAACGCAGTGGCTGACCCCAAGGAGTTTTCAGTGGCGGAAGCCGTGGGTTCCGGTTATGGACGGATCAGCATAAACAACAACGTGATTGCCATCATTGCGCACGAAACCGCCAGAAAAGTACCCGGAGTTGTTGAACTTCAAGGGTCCCTGGCTGACGACCTGGCGGGCATGATCGGAAAGAAATCTAAGGATAAAGGCATTCGCGTCGAGAAGGAGAGCGAGGAGCTGCTTACGATCGACCTCACCGTTGTGCTGGAGTTCGGCGTGCGGATTCCCGACATTTGCGTGCAGCTGCAGGCCGCAGTGAAGGATGCGGTTGAAGAGATGACGGGTCAGCAGGTCTATGCCGTAAACATTGTTGTGCAGGGCATCCGGAGCTCTAGCGACAAACCAGAGGGGGAATAACCATGACTGGGCGCTCTGGCAACCTTGGTGGTTTTCTCATGACAATACTGCTCCTGGTGATCGGGGGCGGATTGATCTATGGTAACGTCTTCAACCGGGAAGTTGGGGAACTCATCGCCAAACTCCTGGTCATGCCGCTGGTTGGTACTGCGCTGGGCGCGGTGCTTATTCTCTCCGTTGTGCTCCGTTGGGTTGGGGGCTTCGGAAAGCAAAAGAACGCGTTTATCAATTTCCATTCCGATGACGGGAGTGTGGGCATCAGTACCAAGGCGATCTGCGACTTCATCGAACGTATCGGCAAAGAGTTTTCCGCGATCAAGAGCATCGATTCCAGGCTGACCAGTACAAAAGGGGGCGCCGTTGATATCCTGCTTAGTGTAAAGGTAATGTCCGGCAACAAAATCCCCGAACTCTCCCATGTCCTTCAGCAACGCGTTCGCGAAAGCGTTCGCGAGTCGTTGGGTCTCGAGGAGATCCGCAACATTACCATCAAAGTGCAGGAAATTGTGGGCGAACCGGCTAAGCCCGTACCCGCTGAATGAGCAGGCAGAATAATTTGGTGACAGAATAATTTTTTTGCGGGCGTTATACGGGAAATTATTTTGCCACGAAATGATTCTGCCTTTTTCTGTAGCCTGGATCGCAAGAGTGTTGCCGTTGTGTCTTTTACTTGCTGGATCGTCCGGTTGCATGCGGCTTTCCGACAGCAAACCCCCCGGCCCGTGGCCAGACGCCTACCAGCCGATCACCGACCCGGAATCCGAAGCCTTCGTGACCCGATCTCTGGGAAGAGCTGTCGAGGAATTTGGAGAACCCGCTATTGCGGTGAACAAGGTGCTGCTCCGCCGCTCGAGAAAGGTTCCCGCAGCACGGCACTACCGGATCGCTGAGGATTTCTCGCTCACCGAATGCGTGGATGCGACCAATGGGGTATTCGCCATCTATATTTCGGTTGATCCCGGACACCGGAATTATTTTGCACTGCTTGGCCATGAATGCGCCCATTTGCTGGATCCCTCTATCTTCGGCTGGTATATGGAGGGTTTCGCCTCCGTGTTTTCGGAGAACATGTGCGAAGAAACAGGGCGTGACTGGGGAGACTGGAAGCGGCATTTCGAACGAACCCGCCGTGGTCCCTATGGGCTTTCCTACCGTATGATGCTTGAACTGAAGCAGGAGTTCCCCGACGAATATCCGGGTGTCATCCGCTTCACCGCGGTAAACGGAGATGACACCGACCGGCGGCACATCGACATCGATGCGTGGCTTGCGACACTCCCTCCCGATCGCAGGTATGTCGCGCTGGAAATTATCTCGGAGTACTCCGATGTTCTGAAGAAGAAAGCCAGCGATCAATATTACTTCAGCCCGCCGTACGAAGATTTATGACCCTTATTCCCTCCCGCCCTCTGCACCGGGCAGGCTTCAATCATGACATTATGCGCATATGCGCATGATGTCATAAGTTCGTTGAAGGGGTCTTCCGGTTGGCGTTTTGCCTTGATATAGAGTGCAACGGGGATGATGATCGCCCCTAGTTTTTGCAAAGGATTTGAGAATGAAACCAACCCAACCTGATTCGCACGGCCACTACGGTCCGTATGGCGGAATGTTTGTACCCGAGACACTGATGGAGCCGTTGAACGAGCTGATGCGCGTTTATAAGGAAGTCCGCAAGGATCCGGAATTCAAGCAGGAGCTGCAATACTATCTGCGCGAATATGTCGGCCGGCCGACGCCGCTCTATTACGCTGAACGCATGAGCGAACAGCTCGGTACGGCGAAGATCTACCTCAAGCGCGAAGACCTCTGCCATACGGGCGCACATAAGATCAATAATTCGATGGGGCAGATCCTGCTGGCCAAGCGTATGGGTAAGAAGCGCATTATTGCCGAAACCGGAGCGGGACAGCACGGCGTGGCGACAGCGACGGTCTGTGCCATGTTCGGCATGGAGTGCGTCGTCTATATGGGCAAAGTCGACATGGAACGACAGGCGCTCAACGTCTTTCGTATGGAGAGCCTTGGCGCGACGGTTGTGCCGGTAACGGCCGGTCAGCAAACGCTGAAAGAGGCTGTAAACGAGGCGATGCGCGACTGGGTTTCCAACGTCAGAACCACGCACTACATTCTTGGCTCCGCGCTCGGTTCACACCCGTACCCCATGATGGTGCGCGATTTCCAGAGCGTGATAGGCCGCGAGGCGCGTAGGCAGATCCTTAAAGCGGAGGGGCGGTTACCCACCGCACTTGTTGCTTGTGTCGGCGGCGGAAGCAATGCGATCGGCCTGTTCCATCCGTTCATCAAGGACGAAGGTGTCCGTATGATCGGGGTCGAAGCCGGTGGCTTCGGAGTCGAGGGAGGCATGCATGCAGCGCGCTTTGCCGAAGACAAGATCGGTATTTTGCAGGGAACAAAAACCTTTGTATTGCAGGACGATGACGGCCAGATTGCCCTGACCCATTCTATCAGCGCCGGGCTCGACTATGCCGCCGTCGGTCCTGAACACAGCCTATTGCGCGACTTGGGACGCGCGGAATATTCTCACGTTAACGATGTCGAGGCGGTGGACGGCTTCGACAAGTTGTCGCAGTGGGAGGGGATTCTGCCCGCACTCGAAAGCGCGCACGCCATTGCCTGGACTATTAAAAATGCCGGGCAGTTCTCCAGAGACGATCTGTTGATCATCAACGTCTCCGGCCGTGGCGATAAAGATGTGCAGCAGATCGCCGAATGGAAAGCGAATGGAAAACGTTCCTGAGGAACGCGGAATTGGTTTTGGAGTGCGCTGGCTTGACCGCGCTTTGAAAAACAGCGGTTAACTAAAAGCGACGTCAAGCCGTCGCACTCCATGATTCAGTTTTTAAGGAGTTTTTATGGCACTGAAAAGCATGACAGGGTTTGGCGAAGGCATGGCATCTGCCGGCGGTATTTGCGTGACCGTGGAGATCAGCTCCGTTAACCGCAAACAGCTCGATGTGAACATTAGCCTGCCGCGCAACCTGATTGCCCTCGATGCCCGGGTGCAGAGCCTCGTGCGGCAGGAGTTTTCGCGTGGGCGCATTTCCGGCATTGCCCGGGTGGAGGCGGCCGACGGGTCTGCTGGAACCGTGAAAGTTGACCATCGGCTGGCCGCGCAATATGTCGAGGGGATTCGCGCGGTTGCCAAAAAGCTGAAGCTGACCGACGACCTTGGCGCGGAAGCACTCTCACGCTTTCCGGGGCTGGTTTCGGTGGAGCAGGAAACGCTTGATGCCGACCACGTATCGACGGTGCTTGATGGTGCGATGGATAAGGCACTGCGCGGCCTCGCAAGAATGCGTTTGGCCGAGGGCAAGGCTTTGGCAACGGATCTGCGGGAACGGCTGGCTCTGCTTGAAGAGCTGATGAAAAACATCAAGGGGCTCTCGGCCCATGTGGTGAAAAACCAGCGTGAAAAACTATTCCAACGGATGGAAGAAGCCGGCCTTGACGATCTTGCCGCCGATGAACGCATGGTCAAGGAAGTGGCCCTTTTTGCCGACCGCTGCGACATCAGCGAGGAACTCACCCGGCTCAAGAGTCATCTCGCGCAGGCCCGCAAGCTGTTGCGCTCGACCGAGCCGGCCGGCCGCACGCTCGACTTTCTGTGTCAGGAGCTCTTTCGCGAAATCAACACCATTGGCTCCAAGGCCAACGAGGTGGAAATCACCCGGCAGGCGGTGGCCTTCAAGACCGAACTCGAACGCATCCGTGAACAGGTGCAGAATATTGAATAACGACTGGAGAAAAAAGTGGCTTCATCCAACAACGATGATTTGATTAAAGAGGACCCAGTTGTCCGGCGTCCGGCTCGCCCGCTTCTGATTGTCGTGTCGGCACCGTCCGGAGCGGGTAAGAGCACGCTTTGCGATCGGCTGGTGGAGGAGTTTCCAGCGGTAACCTATTCCGTTTCATGCACAACGCGCGCCCCGCGCGGCGACGAGAAGGATGGCGTGCACTATTACTTCCTTTCAAAGCGGGAGTTCAAGGAGCGTATCAAGAACGGCGAGTTTCTCGAACATGCCAAGGTGCACGGCAACTTCTACGGCACGCTCGAAGACACCGTGCTCTACGCGATGGAGGAGGGTCAGCACGTCCTGCTCGATATCGATGTGCAGGGTACCCGGAAGATCCGCGAAGCACTCGTCCGCCTCGATCCGCGGAATCCCATCCGCAACGGTTTTACCGACATCTTTATCTCGCCGCCGTCCATGGAGGAACTTGAAAAGCGTTTGTGCGGACGCGGTACGGACGAAAAAAAGGTGATCCGGAAGCGGCTCGACAATGCAAAGGCCGAAATGGACTGCGCTACGGAATATTCCTTTCAGATCGTCAACGACGATCTGGAAAAAGCCTACCAGGAACTCAAGAACGTCATCCTATCCTCGACCGAGCCCCAGTGGTTCATGGCCGATTTTTAGTCCTCTCTCTCGTCCTCGAACAAGGTATCGAGCACGATTATCTGCTTCCCGAAATCCCGATGACTTCCCGGAATTCGATGGCTTCGGCGGCGAGGACGAAGGCGAGCGGAGGCATCTCCAGGGTGGCTTCCATCAGGTTGCCGTAGTATCTGCTGTATTCCTCGATCGATTCCTCCTCGCCCGGTGGGCGCATACCCATGAAGACGAGGCCGGCATCGGCGGAGGACTGGCGGATAATGTCGAAGAAGTTCGGTAGGCTCTTGATCAGCACGTCGGCCTTGGCCGGGATGCGCTGTTCCTTGATAAAGGTTTCCAGCCGCTCGTTGGCGTTCTCGCGTTCCTCTTCGCTGTCGACGATGGTTTTGAGGATCAGCTTTGACTGCTTCCAGACCGGGCTTTTCTGGATCTGGTAGGCAAGGGTCAGCATCAGTCCGATATTGTCCTTGTTCCCCCCCCACCAGACATGGATTTCGTCGGCGTCCTCGCTGGTTTCAACATCACTTTCGCGCAGCATGACGAGGTTTCGCCGCGTGCGATAGACCAACCGGATGAGCTCGGCAAACTCGTTGAAGCTGGAGCGGTTTTCCGTATCGCCGAGCAGGATGGTGTTGGGGGTCAGCGGTCCGTAGCCGTAGGCGCGCACCAAGGCGCGTGCGCCGGAGAGCATGTCCGGCGACGGGAAGATTTTCACCATGGCGTCAACTTCGCGCTTCTCGAGGTAGTCGCGCATCGACTCTTCCATGGCCTGGACTTTATCGGCCGACCAGTCCTCCACAGGCAGGATGCTCGCCACGGTCAGCGCGCTGCTGTGCTGTGTGAGCGAGTTCGCCATTTCAACCAGATGCCAGCGCGATTTGGGCGAACCGCTCAACGCGAGAATCTTCGGACGCCAGGTCCGCTCGTCGGGCTTGAGCTTATTGAGCCGGTGGATGGCAAAGCGCACCAGCAGGGTGAGTATGCCGTAACGCATGTCCACCCAGTGGGCATTGAGCCGGCGACGCTTGACGAGATAGAAGACCAGGACCGTCACGAAGATGGCAATGAGGGTTGCGCCTGCATCGATCATCAGCATAGCCGCGAAACAGATGACGGCGCCGAGAAGCGAAACACCGTAGTGCACCTTGAACCGGGGGCGCCAGGACGGGCTTTCGATCAAACCCTCAAGTCCGGCGGAAAGGTTGAGCAGCCCGTAGGAAAGCAGGAAGAACATCGAGAGGATCGGGGCAATCCGGTTGATGTCGCCCAGCAGCACCGCCGCGAGCGCCACGACGAAGGAGAGGGCGGTGGCGATGCGCGGGTCGGCCTTGTCCTTGCCGAAGCCGCGCCCGATAAAGCGCGGAATAACGCGATCAAGCGCCAGTGCCTGCAACGTGCGCGGCGCGCCCAGCATCGAACCGAGCGCGCTCGAGAGCGAGGCCGCGAAAACACCAAGAATTACCAGGGGCGCCCAGCGGGCCACGGTCGACATGATATTGGGGTCGATCAGCAGCAGGTTGGAATCCGGAATCCTGCTGTGCAGGAAAACGGGCATGATCATGTAGACCAGATAGCCGGTGATGATCGCGAGCAGGGTTCCGATCGGTAGCGCTTTGGCCGGGTTTTTCAGGTCACCCGAAAGCCCGAGTCCCGCCTCGATACCCGTTACGGCCGGGAAGAATACGGCAAAGACCACCCAAAAACCGACCTGGGGAGGAATGATGGCATCCGGCGGGACGGCAAGTGCCTCCACCGTCGGATTGCCCATGAAAAAGGAGATCAGTGAAAGGACGATGGCTGCAAAGATGCCGAACTGCACTTTGAGCGCAAGGTCGGCTGAAAAATAGGCCAGCGCGGTCAGGCCCGCCAAGGTCACGGCGGAAATGATCTTTGCGGACAGTGCGAGGTCGAAGGGCAGCGGGTTGACGATAGAAAGCAGTGCTTCGGTGAAGCCGGCGATGTAGAACGCCACGCCGATGGCACGCGCAAAGAAGAGCGGCAGGCCGACCGCCGCGCCGGCTTCAAGGCCGAGCGAGCGGGCAATGATATAGTAGGCACCACCGCCGCCCACCTTCATGTTGGTGGCCATTGCGGAGATTGAAAGTCCTGTCAGGAACGTGATCGAAGTGGCGATCGTAACGATCAACAGCGTACCCATTAGGCCGGCATTGCCGAGCACCCAACCGAAGCGCAGGTACATGATTACACCGAAGATGGTGAGCACGCTCGGCGTGTAGACGCCCTTGAAGGTTCCGAATGAGTAGCCCTGTTTTTCTTCAGTTTCGCCCATGATGAATTCCCGATCGTTAGGAGCTTTATGCCGTCAAGCTTCCCAGACCATGAGGCAAATGGAAAGCAAACTTCCGGGATTCGCATGCGTGTATATCGCGTGCAAAACATCGGTTTTGGGAAATTGAGGAAAAAGGGCAGGGCAGGTCTTTTGCGCTTAATGCTTTTAAATGAATAAAAAATATCTAAACTGGGATTGTATTGAACGTATAAACGTATGGGCATACCCATGGAAGATAAAGCAC
>JAUVCG010000028.1 GCA_030595785.1 Kiritimatiellales bacterium
GCGGAAATCACATACACACACAGGCCGGCCAGCAGCACGGCACCTAGCACCCCCAACCCGGCCGGTTTATGCGAAAAGGCATAACTTACCGAGTTGTAGGACATGAAAACAGATGCGCTGCAAAAGATAAGGGGGGTTAACGGGTAGCCCATGACTTTGCAGGGGCGCGGCCGACTGGCATCCTTGCAACGAAGCCGGAAGAGCGAGAGGCCGGTGACGAGGAAGAAAAACCAAACGATCGGAGCACTGTAGAGAATCGTGTCGACGAACGAACCCGCCAGCAGCACGATGAACAGACTGAGCGCACCCTGCACCACCAGCGCAGCGACAGGAGTTCCCAACCTCGGATTCCACTTTCCCAATGCCTGAAAAACGGTATGGCCGGTTCCCAGCGCATACGATATTCGTGCACCGGTAAAGATCAGTCCATTCACTGCACCCAGAGCGGAGATACAGATGATAATGCCGATCAGTCGCGCCGCTGAATCCGGCAGCACCGTGGCCACGGCGTCGACCGCCACCGCTTTCGACGAAGCCAAGCCTTCAAAGCCGAGTGCGTGCAGAAACGACCCGTTGATCAATAGATACAAGACGGCAACAACCAGTGTCCCCAGCACCAGTGAACGCGGGATGTTTTGCTGCGGCTTTTTGATTTCCGCTGCCACATAGGCCATCTCATTCCAACCGCCATAGGTAAACAGCACTAAAATCATCGCCAGTTTCAGGCCACCGCCTGAAAAACTTCCGAAGGCAGGAATGCCCTGCGCTCCCGGCGCCAGTAATCCGACCCCTACAATGAACAACAGCCCCGCCACTTTCACGATGGTTAGGAAATTTTGCGTCCACTTGCTTTTCCGCACCCCAAGAATATTGATGGTCGTCAGCGCAACCACGGCCAGCGCCGCATAGAATGTTCCCGGGTTTGGAAACGGAGCGTACAGTGTTGAGGCATATCGCGCAAAGACGAAAGCCATTAAGGCAATATCGCCGGGGCGGATAATCGCCAGTTGGCTCCAGCCGAACATAAACCCTGCCCACGGACCATAGGCGCGAGTGAGATAGACATAGTCTCCGCCTTGATGCGGGTAGGTGGTCGCCAGTTCCGCATAGCAAAGGGCGCCGCACAGTGCCAATAGGCCGCCAGCCAGCCAAACGGCTATTACTCCGCCCCACCCGCCCATGCAGGCCGCCACCGTTGGCGTGGTTTCGTAAATGCCCGCCCCGATGATGATGCCCACTATGATGCAGGTCGAATCAAACAACGACAGCGTTTTGACCGGCGACTTCATTGAATTTCCAGTATTCGGGGGATCTGGAGCTTACTTTCCAAAATACAAGCTGTCGCAGACCCGTAATTCTTCATTCTTAAATCTTAATTCTTCAGTTCATTATCGTTTTTTCATGCTCACGCTCACGCCGGCGCCGTCCATGTGCAGGAACAAGGTTTCGAGTTTTGGATTCTTTGTGATGGCCTCAACAAACGGAAGATGCGCCTGCCGTGTGTTCATGTTGTGGGCGATAACGAGTCCGCCTGGCCGAAGTTTGGGAATAAGCTTTTCGAGATAGTCGATGTAACCATCCTTGTCCGCATCGAGAAAGAGAATATCGATTCCTCTATCCAGTTTCAGCTCGGCAACATTTTCATGTGCATTGCCGAAAACGAGTGTCACGTCTTTCTCAACACCCGCACGCTTGAAGTTGGCGAGCGCCTGATCGGCGCGGTTGCGATCAATCTCGAAGGTCGTCAAATGCCCGCCCGTCTTCTGAAGCGCCATCAGGAACCACAAACCCGAATATCCGTTCGATGTGCCAATCTCCACCACATTCTTAGCGTTCGTGGTTTCGGTCAGCAACCGTAACAATCGACCGTCTTCGACGGGTACATTCATATTGCCATGGCGGTGGTTTTGGTCGAGATCGCCCAATACAACGAGAATCCGTTTCTCCACCTCCGTATAAGCGAGAGTCTTTGCCTGCAGTACAGAGGCGTCGATACCTTCCTGATTGTGCGGTTGGCGTCGCTGCGCCTGAGCGGTGATGACGGATGATGCGAGTAACAGCAACAGGAACTTCTTCATATCAGCACTCCTTTGGGTTGTTTTCACAGCAACGATTGTAGCGCGGAATTTATGGCCGGCGAGCCTTAATAAAAAACCTTCCAGAGGAAGAGGCCGTGGGGCCGGGCGGTGGGCACGACCGCCGTGCGTATGCCGGAGTCAAGGATATCGACGACGCTTTCGGGTTCCAGCCGTCCCCTGCCCACTTCGATCAGAAATCCGGCAAGACCGCGCACCATCTTGTAGAGGAAACCGTTGCCCTGCACCTCCAGTGTTACGTCGGAGCCGTGCTTTCGGACATAGAATGAATGGATGGTGCGCACCGTATCCTTGATGGGCACCTTGCGGTTAGCCGCGAATGGCGCAAAGTCGTGTTCGCCCGCCAGCAACGCGGCAGCAGCGCGCATCCGGTCGACGTCCAGCGGGCGGCCTTCCTGCAAACGGTACAGCCGTTTTGTGGGCGGAACAATCAAGCCATTGTAGATGAAATATCGGTACTCTTTGCCCACCGCACTGAAGCGTGCGTGGAAATCGGACGAGATTTTATCGAAAGTCAGGACACGGATATCCCGGTCAAGCTGGGCGTTTAGCCCGCGCTGGAAATATTTCGGGTCGGAGAGCGGTTGATTCAGGTCGAAATGCGCTATCTGCGCGCGGGCATGCACTCCGGTGTCGGTGCGGCCGGATGACTCGACCCGTACATGCTTCTGGCTGGTCATCTCCGCCAATAACCGTTCCAGCTCACCCTGAACCGTACGGTGGTGCGGCTGAACCTGCCATCCGGAATAGTTCGTGCCATCGTACGAAATCTTGATTTTATAGCGCGTGGACATAAGGCCGTATAACTTCCATTCATTGGGAAGAAACGGCAAGATTATTTCTCACACGAAGTCATAAAGGCACAGGGAATGGAAACATGGCGTCTGACTTCGTAGCAGGTCGTTCCTTATCTTTGCGGACTTTGTGCGATCTTGGTGTAAGAAAATCCTGCGCAACTATGATGGGATTTGAATAGAGATGTACTATAAGGAAAATGGCGTGAGCGAAACAAACATGAGGCTAACCCTGTGTTTCCGAAGCGATCCACTTCAGGAAATCCGGATTACCGTCGACCATGGGCAGGCAGGCGATACAGGGCGTGTCGTAGGAGTGGAGCTGTTTGATGCGGTCGATGAGTTCGGCTTTCCGCTCATTGGACGTTTTCAGCACCAGGGCCACCTCGTCATCCTCGCATACCTTGCCTTTCCACCGGTATACCGACTCGATTGCGCCAAACACATTGGCGCAGGCTGCCAACCGCTCTTCAACTACGGCTTTAGCAATCCGCTTTGCTTCCTCGGTGTCTTTGGCTGTTACATAAACAAAATACGTTTCCATACAAATCGACCTTTCAGCACAACGATTGGTTAATCACTCGTTTCTCCACTGACCTTCCACGCCATGAAAAAGCCAGTCGGCCTCGGGCATACCCCATTCACCGGGCGGGTAGGAGTAGGGCTTGAGTTTATCGAAGTGGTCAAGAATGGGCTGAACTACACGCCATTCCGCTTCGGCTTCGTCGGAACGGGTAAAGAGTGTGGAGTCGCCGTGCAACGTGTCGATCAGCAGGCGTTCGTAGGCTTCGGGCAGCGACTTGTTCCATTTCCCCGAATAAGAAAAATCCATGTTCACATCTTCAACAACGAACTGCATGCCCGGCCGTTTCGTGCCGATCTTCAGAAAGATGCCTTCGTCAGGCTGGATCCGGAAGATGAGCGTATTGGGTTTGATGCGGGTAATATCGCATACATCCTCCTCGCATTCGACCTGCTGAAAAAGCTGTAAAGGCGGAACCTTGAACTGTACGGCGATCTCGGTGCCCTTCTTTCCCATGCGCTTGCCAGTGCGCAGGAAGATCGGCACACCCGCCCATCGCCAGTTGTCGATCTTCAACCGCATGGCCACGAAGGATTCGGTCTGTGAATTAGGATCAATGCGGTCCTCCTCGCAATAACTCTTGATGCGCTGTCCGTTATCATCAACCCCACTGCCATACTGCCCGCGACAGACCGCATCGGAAATATCTTTACGGATATCGAGTTTAGCGGCGTTGAGTACCTTGACCTTTTCGTTGCGGATCGCCTCTGCGGAGAGGTCGCCCGGCGGCTCCATCGTGACCAGACAGAGGAGTTGTAACAAGTGGTTTGTGACCATGTCGCGAATCGCGCCATATTCATCGTAGTAGCCCCCGCGGCCGCTTTCCATTCCGACGGTTTCGGCGGCAGTGATCTGGATATGGTCGACATAGCCGCGATTGAAGACCGGCTCAAAAATGGCATTGGCGAAACGGAACGAAAGAATATTCTGCACCGTTTCTTTCCCCAGATAGTGATCGATACGATAGATCTGCGACTCGTCGAGATGGCGCAGCAGCCCGGCGTTCAGCGTTTCGGCGCTTTCAAGATCCTTGCCGAATGGCTTTTCAATCACTACACGCGTCCAGTGGCTGCCTCCCGGAGAAGCAATCAGCCCGGACTGTTTGAGGAACTCCACCGCTGTTTCGAACAACGATGGAATGACGGAGAGATAGTAGAGCCGGTTTTCGGGGTAGGTTTCCACGTCCCGGAACTTTTCCATCAGTTCCGCATAAGCGGCCGGAGTGGAAATATCGCCCCGATGGTAGCGGATATGCTCCACAAACCGCGCCACGGTTTCATCCTCGACGGGAATACGCGAGAATTCTTCAACCGACTCGGTCATCATGCCGCGGAAGGTTGCGTCGTCGTAGTCGCGCCGGGCAAACCCGACAATGGTGAATTTGGAAGGCAGTAAATCCTGGGCATAGGCAATGTAGAGCGCCGGGATCAGCTTGCGGTGCGCCAGATCGCCCGACGCGCCGAAAATAACGATCGAAACCGGCTCGTCCACCCGTATTTCTCCAAAGGTTTCTTTTTCAGCCATAGACAGGGAGCTCCTTTTGGTTGTAAGTAATCTTACACGCGACCCGCTGGCTTTTCAACGCTTGCGATTGCCCGCTTTTGACGCTACCTTATTACCACCTTTATATGAGACTTTTGAACCGCTATCTGTTCAGCAACCTATTGAAACCCATGCTCTACCTGGTCGTGGCATTTTCCCTGCTTTTCATTATCGGCGACCTGATGGATAACGCGAGCGATTTTCTAGAGGCCGGCACGAGCCTGCTGGACATGGCCTATTACTACACGCTTCGCCTCCCGTCCATGGTCATCATGATTGTGCCGGTCTGTCTGCTGCTCGCCGTGCTCTACAGCCTTTCGACACTCACTCGCCACAGCGAAATTACGGCCATGCGCGCCAGCGGCATCAGTATCTACCGCATTATCCGACCCTACATGCTCATGGGCATCATTTGCTTTGCGTTCACTGCCGTTGTCAACGAATACACCGGGCCGAAATTCGCCTATCGGGCCGATCAGTTTGTCGAAAACCAGAAACACGATGAAGAGGAGGTCTACTATGAACGGATCGCCTTCAGAAACCCCACAGCAAACCACATCTGGTACATCAAGCAGTTCGACACGAGAAACTACACCATGCAGGGAATCGAACTTATCCAACAGCGCGAGGATGGGACTGACCATAGCAAATACAACGTTTCCAAGGCGCGCTGGATGGATGGACGCTGGTGGTTCGAGGAAGGAACCGTTCAGGAATACGACAAGCGCGGTAACCGCACAGGACCTGCCGAAACCTTTCAGATCCTGGAAATGCGCAAGCTGCCCGAGGTCCCTGAAGATTTCATGGGCGAAGTCAAGGATCCCGCCTATCAATCCTCCATGGAATTATGGAACTATATCCAAACGCACCAGCACCTGCTCTCGTCGAAGACTCTGGTCAAGTACGAGGTCGACTTCCACCACCGTCTTACCATGCCCGTCGTGTGCATCATCATTACCTTGATCGGTATCCCCGTCGGTGCGCACACCGGTCGCCAGGGTGCCTTTGCCGGCATCATGCTGGCGCTTGGCATGTTTTTCGGTTTCTACGCGGTTCAGTTTTTCATGGAATATCTCGCTAAGCAAATGCATATCATCCCCTGGGTCGGCCCATGGGGCGCCGTCATTGCCTTCTTTGTCATTGGCAGCATTATGACCCACAGAATGAGGTGATCGTGCGGTTTTTAATCTACGATACAAATCAAACAGGATAACCCGATGCATAAAACAATTCGTTTCGCTATTACAGCCTCTTTCACCTTTCTCTGCTCCCTGCCCCTCGATGCCAGGGAATTCCTGAACCTGGAAAACCTCGCCGGGATGTCGTCCGCCGCGACGGTTGAGAAATATCCCGACTCCGATGACGTACTGATCGACGACTTTATCCAGGTGGAATACCAGGCCGACGGTACCTCGGAAACATGGGACGATACGGCGATCAAGATTCTGACTGAAAAAGGCAAGCGCACCAACCGGACGCTAACGCTGAGATTCAACACCTCCTACGGCACGAACTATTTCACTAAGGTTCAGGTCATCAAGCCGGACGGCACCGTCAACGAGGTCGATATTGCAGTGCAAGGCAAGGTGATGGTGGACCCCGGGCAGATGAGCGCGAATATCTACAACCCCAACTCCAAGATATTGAAGCTTTCCGTGCCGGGGCTGGAAATCAGCGATACACTGCGCTACATCGCGCACAAGATCCGCACCAAAACGGTCGTACCGGATACCTGGAGCGACTACCAGACCTTCGAACACACCAGCCCTATGGAACACATGACCTATCAGATCATTGCCCCGAAGGCGCTGCCCCTCGCAGAGATCGCGCTTAAGGCCGAAATCCCCGGAACCATTGCCTTCAATAAATTGACCGGCGAGCAAGGCGATCAAATCGTCTACACCTGGGAAATAAAGGATGTACCGCGCATGTTTGAGGAACCCAACATGCCTGCGAGCTACACCGTCGTCCAGCGCCTGCTCGTCAGCACCATGGAGACATGGGAAGATCTCTCAACGTGGTATTGGGAGCTATGCCTGCCACGCCTCGAAGCCACCACTCCGGAAATGGAAACCAAGGCACACGATCTGGTGGAGGGTTGCACTAATACGCTGGAAAAGATTGAAGCCGTCTTCAATTTTGTGTCGCAGGACATCCGCTATATGGGCATCACCACGGAAGAGGAGGCTCCGGGTTACGAGCCGCACGATGTCAGTATAACGTTCGAGAACCGCTACGGTGTCTGCCGGGACAAGGCCGCCCTGCTCGCTGCCATGCTGCGCATCGTCGATGTCGAGGCCTTCCCCGTCATTATCATGGCCGGACCGAAAAAGGACGAAGAAGTTCCACAACCATTCTTCAACCACGCCGTCACCGCCGCGCTCGGCGACGACGGCGAATATGTGCTGATGGATTCCACCGATGAAAATACCAAGGATATCTTTCCTTCCTACCTTCAGAATATGAGCTATATCGTGGCCCGTCCCGAAGGTGAAACCCTGCTCACCTCCCCCATCATTCCGGCAAAAGAGAACCTGCTGAAAATCTCCTCTGCCGGAACGCTCGATGAAGCCGGAACGCTGACCGCACAAAGCGAGCTGCTTTTCGAGGGAATCAACGATACCGTCTACCGCGGCTATTTCTCGAAAATCAAGCCCGAGGAGCGCAAACGCTTCTTCGAGGGACACCTCAAGAAATCAATGCCGACGGCCGAGCTCCAAACCCTGGAAATTCGGCCTGAGGAACTGCGCGACACGTCCGAACCGCTGACCATCAAGCTCGGCTACACCGCCGAAAACCTACTCGTTGAAGGTCCCGAAAACAAGATGCTTAACCTTCCGAGGCTTGGAAGCTCGCTCGGCTACGCCAACTTTCTGATCGGTCAGACCGGACTTGAAAAGCGCAGGTATCCTCTCTACACCCGCATGACGGCCGGCATTCTCGAAACACTGAAACTGGAAATCCCCAAAGACACCGGAACACTCAATATTCCCGGCTATGACGCCATCGATTCAGAGCAAATCACCTGGAGCATGCAGGTTGCGCAGCAGGACACGGCACTGGTTGCCACCAACACCTTCCTGATGAATGCCGTCGATTTCAACCCGGAAGAATATCTCGCACTTAAGAAAAATCTCAAGGAAATCGAATATAACCTGCGCAAGAATCTCATCCTCGATGTTCCGGTCGCCGAAAACGATGAAGACTCCGATGTGCGCATTCTGGAAAGCACAAAAACCATTGTCCTGGATGATTCGACCCATTGGAAAGAAACCACCCATACCAAAACTGAAATCCTGACCTATTCCGGCACCAAAAAGAATTCAGAGATCAAGATAGGCTACAATCCCGCGTGGCAGGAGGTCGAGCTGACCAAGGCTGTCGTCACCCAGCCCGACGGAACCGTAAAGGAAATCAGTGCAGAGGAAATCAATGTGATGGATGCCGGATGGGTTGCCTCCGCCCCGCGCTATCCTGCCGAAAAGATCCTTGTAGCCAACCTGCCCGGTGTCGAAGTCGGAAGCATCCTCGAATATGAAATCGTCTCCACCGTCAACGGCAAGCCGTTCTTTTCCACTACCCAGACATTCAACGCACACGAACCGGTCGACCGGAAAACCTTCACGATCATCGCTCCCGAGACGATGGATCTGAATATCCGCAGCACCGGCATTGAGGAAACCCAAACCACCAACAACGGTGCCATCAGCTACACCTGGCAGGCCGAAGACCAGCCCCCCGTAAAGAAAGAGGAAAATCTACCCGCATGGTGGACCTTCAATCCCACCGTTTTCATCTCTTCAGGCAACTGGGAAACCTATGGGAGCGAAGTCCGCCGCCACCTGCTCGCCGCCACGGAAAACCAGCCCGAGACAGAGGAGCTGGCTTTGCAGCTGATAGATGGACTAAGCGACAAGACCCAAAGGATCGTTGCCCTGCGCGACTGGGTGGCTAAGAACCTCCGGTCGGCCGGGCCCTCGCTGACCGGCCTTCCACTCTCTGCCATCACCCCCGCCGACCAGACTTTGCACGAACGTTACGGAAACAACGCCGACCGCATGGTTGTACTCTACACCCTGCTCAAGGCCGCAAAATTCAAACCCGAATTCGTTCTGTCCGGTGGTATATCACTTATCCCCGAAGTGGCCGAACCCCTGCTCTCTGTCCCATCGCGCGGTATATTCAGTTCCGTCCTGATCAAAACAGAGAATGAAGGCAAGATCATCTACCTCGCCGGTGCGTCACAATATGCCGAGTTGGGCACATCGACCTTCCACCGCCGACCTGTGCTCGACCTGGACAACGGCAAGATCGGGACCATCGAGGTGGAGCCCGGCAAGGACAACCGCAGCCACGCCGTTTTTGAAATGGCCATTGCCGCCAACGGCGAAGCCGGCCTTACCGAGAGCACAACCGTTCAGGGAACCGCCTTTGAGGGATTCCATGGTAAGTATGCCGAAATCACCCCCGAAAAACGGCGTCGGCACTACCTTGAAATGGTAGCTAAAGTTTCTCAATCCGCCAAGGCGGCCTCGGAACTAACCACCGACTACGACACCTATCCCGGAAAACTGGAGTTTTCAGTTTTCGCCGAACGCTATGCCGTATCAGATGACGACTATCTCTACTTTACTGTACCTGCCGGGCTCGGTGGATTGCTGCAATATCGATCCAATGAGCGTACGCTGCCGCTTGTATGGAACAACCATGTCGACTCCCTTATCGAGATCACTATCATTCTGCCGGACGGGTATGAGCCTGTTATCCTGCCAGGAAACTTTTCGTGGCAGGCACCTGACGGGGCCGGCATGGTTGAGGTGGCGGCGGAATACAGCCCACGCGCCAATGCCATCCGAATCGTGCAAATGGCCGACCTCAAACCTGCGCTCATCCCGGCCAGTGAGTTCCTCGAAATTATCAAGGCCGGCCGACGCCTTGCGCACCCCGACATGCGTACCATTTTACTGCGAAAAAAAGATGGGCAGAATGATGGTGTGGCAGAATAATTCTGCCTAAAAAAGACTCTATGAGACTCCACTGGCTACAGCACGTTCCATTCGAAGGGCTCGGCACCATTGAGCAGTGGGCCGAAACGAAAGGTTTTGAACTTTCCTGCACCCGTCTCTTTGCGGACGAACACCTTCCCGACGCTGGAAGTTTCGACGGACTGGTGGTGATGGGCGGACCCATGAGCATCTATGACCATGAAAAACATCCGCGGCTCATTGCCGAAAAGGAGTTCATCAAAGCGGCTATCGATGTTGGAAAGCCCGTGCTTGGCATTTGCCTCGGGGCGCAGCTCATCGCCGATGTACTCGGTGCCAGGGTCTACCCGGGACCGCAAAAAGAAATCGGATGGTTTCCGATCCGGCGCACGGAAGGCGCGCCCGACATCATCCCTGAAAAGCTAACCGCCTTCCACTGGCACGGTGATACCTTTGAAATCCCGGCAGGCGCAACCCGGATTGCCTCCAGTGCGGCCTGCATAAATCAGGGATTCGTCTACAACGAGCGTGTTGTCGCGCTCCAGTTTCACCTCGAAACCACCCCGGAAAGCATGGATGCCCTGATCGAACACTGCGCCAACGAACTCCCTAACGTAGACGATGCTTCCAGCTTCGTTGCGCATGCGGAGCCGAACGACAATAACGAAGCTGGAAGCATCGTCTACATTCAGACGGCGGAACAAATGCGCGATGGACTTTCAAACATTGGAAACATCAACATGGTGATGAATAGGTTGCTTGATCAG
This sequence comes from Kiritimatiellales bacterium, assembly GCA_030595785.1. Classification (GTDB taxonomy): domain Bacteria; phylum Verrucomicrobiota; class Kiritimatiellia; order Kiritimatiellales; family Pontiellaceae; genus Pontiella. The sequence continues at coordinate 10,768 of JAUVCG010000028.1, forward strand.
CTCATCGCTGCACCACAGTGCTTGCAGTAGGCGGCGTCCATATCGTGCTGGGCATGCTCGCAGGCATTACACCTGCGGGCGTTCTTCTGCCGGGCTGCAGAGAGACCAAGCTCAGCGGTGATGATGCCGGTGGGCACGGCAATAATACTGTAGCCGATGATCATGATCACGGCCGCCAGCGACTGGCCGATATTGGTTTGCGGAGAGATGTCACCATAGCCCACCGTCGTGAGCGTGACGATCGCCCAGTAGACCGAGCGCGGAATGCTGGTAAATCCGTTGGCCTCGCCTTCAATGACATACATCAATGAACCGAGGATCACCACAATGGTCAGGACAACGACCACAAAAATACCGATTTTCCGGCGGGTGGCCATCAGCGCATTCTTGAGCAGGTCGGCCTCGCCGACATACTGCGCCATCTTAAGCACACGGAAGATACGCAACATGCGCAGCACCTTGATGACATCAAGGAAACGAGTGCTGGGAATGAAAAGGCCTATATAGAAGGGAAGCACTGCCATCAGGTCGACCACTCCGAAAAAACTGCGGGCATAGCGCACGGGGTGCTTTGCGCAGTAGAGGCGAAGGATGTACTCCAACGTAAAAAGCACCGTGAAAGCGGCATTTAACGATAGCAACAGGGTTCCGTGGACATCGCGAATGGAGTGAACACTGCTGAGCATCGTCAGCCCAACACTGGTCATGATCGCGATAAACAGCAGCACGTCGAACAGCTTCCCGGCCGGTGTATCGGCTTCGAAGATGACGTCGTAGAGGCGTTCTTTCAGGTTGTTCCGTTGCATTTTAAAATCCTGTTTCTATTTCTACCACAGAGCTGTCCAATTTTTGAATTTAGCTTTTTGATTGCCGGAACTTCCGCCTTCGACAAATACTTCTGCGGACAAGCAGTCGCCGCTGGGTTTTACCTAATAAAGAATGTCATAGACCCATAAATCGGAAATCGGCATTCAAAAATCAAAATTGCATTACTCATGGAATTCACATCCTGCCGGGGTGATTTCCAGATGATGGACAGGATAGTCCAACCCCGTCAAGTCAGCATAGCCAATCCCGACCGCGCAATCGCCCAGGCCGGAACCGGAAATCTTGGCACCGAATATTTCGGGTTCGGCCTGCAGCGCGGTAACAATTTCCTGCAGCTCCGAGGTATTCACACCCATCTCGTCCATGAGCTGCTGATTGCGGTTAAGGATTTTTCCAAAGGCTGGAAAGTCGTGATTCAGAAGATGGGCAACCGCCTCCTTAACACTGTTGTCGATTTCAGAGTAGATGCGTTCATACTTTTCAGGATTCCCGGAACGCAACTGTTCCACCTTGAGGATCACTTCCGGTGTCGGGGTCTTGTACCCGCAGTAGACGGCCGTGAGCGGAACGGAAATGCCCAGCGGTTGAAACTCCTTCACCGTACTATACCCTACAACTCCGCCAAAAACGCTGGCCGCCAGATCGGAGCCCGAGCCCCTTCCCTGTACCGTCTGGACGGTCTTCAAAGATTGGTAAAACAGAGTGTCGGGCGTGGGGGGTTCGCCCATAATCCAATGCATGAGTGCTGCCTGAGTCGCAACTGTTACCGCAGCAGAAGACCCAAAACCAATGTCAGCCGAAAATTCGGAATCAATCTTCAATTCAAACCCGGATGGAATATGCTCGATTTTTTGTCGGATGGACTGGAGGACAAAACCAAAAGAAGGGTGATCAACCAAATCCTCCAGCGGCGATTGATAATCTCCAAGATCGGAAACAATTTTCACTGAATTATTCGTGGACGGGTAAAGCCGAACCGTGATTCGCCGGTTGATTGCGCATACCATCGCACGATGACCATGAAGTACAGCATGCTCGCCGAGCAGCATCAGGCTGCCGGGTGCGGAAACGGTGATAGCGGCAGCATCAGCCATGACTCAAACCATCCGAGTACCCAGCGGATCACCTCGGACGGGCGAAACGGAATAGCCATATTTTTCGCAGAGTTCAGTCGGCGGAGTATCCGAAAATACGAGCACAATACCGCCGTGATCCCCGGTAATGGAACCCGCCCCGCACACCTTGGCGGAAGCGCCCCATGCCTCGATGTCAGCGATGAATCCCTGAACCTGTTTCGGCACCACCCCGATGGCGGAGAGCAGGCGATTGTTTTCGCGCACCAGCCAGTGAACCTTCTGTCCATCATTGTTTCCGAGTGCGGTTTCGAAGGCGTTGGTGACCCCCTCGAACTCGCTCCAGATTTCACTGTTGCGGAAATTACGTTCGACCTCCACGACGCACTCACCGGTGGTGGATTCGGGAATACCGGTCTGAACCATGTACATTTTCATGCGTGGCAATGAAATCGAACGGGTCTCCCCCTGCTGGAAACAGGCGCAACCGCCATGGAGTGAAATATAGGAATCCACCCCGCTCGGTTTTCCGTGCTGCATCTTTTCAGCTTCGAGACTGTACTCGTAGTACCATTCGGGTTTGAATTCAACACGCAGGAAGTGACCCAAAGCGCGGATCTCGCTCAGTACCGTTGCCGCAGAGGAACCCATGCCACACCCTACCGGAATGCTGGAGCGCAGCTTGAGCACCATCCCTGAATCGAGCTTGCGATGAAGTCCATCCAGGGTATGGATAAATGCAAATCGGAATAGATCGGCCGGTGCGGCCAGCACATAGCCGATTCCAATCTCGCCCGTGAGGAATTCGCGGTACTTCTTTTCAATGCGTCGCTTCAGGTCTCGCAAGGCCAGCAGGGTAAACGAATCGGCATCCTGCCCGTCGGGAAGGTCGAAGGAGATTTTTCCGCCCGACTGCGGAGTCAATTCGAACACGGCACTGCGGTCAATCGCCATAGCAATGGCGGGTTTGCCGTAGACCACGGCATGTTCGCCGCTAAGAATCAATTTTCCTGGAGCCACTGCCTTCATAATTTAATCGACCAATGATTCGTATTCCCGCTTATGCCGGCTGATGCCCGAGAACCGAAACGGCCCGGTTTTGTATTGCGGGAAAACATATTCCTCGCCATCGGTCGGCACCGCATAATTGAATATGTCTTCGTATTGTTGATACGTTAATTCGGTGCGATTTTCCAGCAAAATCCGGTGTTGATCTGCATAGAGGAACTCGCGGTACCCGGGTTGGACCACCCCGCTGAAAAATTCGCCGACACAGCCGGAGCCATAGCTATACAGCCCGATACGCTTGCCCGCCAGATCCTCTTCGGCCGTGTCGAGCAGCGAGGTAAGGCCAAGATATGTGGATCCCGCATAGCAGTTTCCGACAATCCGACTATAGCGGAGCGACTCGTCCAGCAAGGCCGTCAGGGTGTCCTTGTCAATATCGACCTTGAACTTGCGGCAAAGCTTCTGGTGTGCCTTTTCAGCCATCTTGGTAAACGGGATATGGTAGCAAAAGCGTCCGAAGTCGGCCAATGTTCGCCCGGATAGTTCGGCATATTGCTTCCATGATTCAATCAGCGTGTGGATATAGACCATGGTGGAATATTTTCCATCCACCAGCGCCTCGGAGCGGTAGTTCGGTCGCCAGAAATCCATCACGTCCTCGGTATAAAAGCCGCTCTCGGAATCAATAGCGACCAGCCGCGGGTCGGCGGTCACCAGCATGGCGACCGCGCCGCAGCCCTGAGTGGCTTCGCCGGGGCTGCCCAGTTCATAGCGGGCAATGTCGGATGCAATCACCAGCGCCTTCTTAGAGGGATTCCTGGCCACAAAGCCGATAGCCAACTGCAGTCCGGCGGTGGCGCTGTAGCAGGCCTGTTTGAGTTCGACCGTTCGGCAGCGACTGTTCATTTCCAGCAGGCCGTGTACATAGATTCCGGCCGCCTTCGAGTAATCAATCCCGCTTTCGGTGGCAAAGAGCAAAAGCTCTACATTCTCCAGCTCGCCATCCTGCATCAACGGGTATGCTGCGCTGGCCGCAAGCGTCACCACATCCTCGTCGGGAGGCGGTATGCCCATTTTTTCCTGACCGATGCCGAGATAATATTTGTCGGAATCAACCGAGCGCGCCTCGGCGATGGTCCTGAGATCGACGAAGTAGTTCGATGTATGGAGGCTGATCCGATCAATGCCAATATTCATCAAGAATGAGTCCCTCGTTTTCCTTTATATCCTCAACTTTTCCAGCACCCAGCAGGAACATCGCAACAGTAAACTCCTGTTTAAAACGCCGTATGACCTTACGAACCGCCTCTGCCGACTCGCGCGCCGGATTCAGGAAGGGCCGCGCTACACCGCAGAGCGATGCTCCAAGGATCACGCTCTTGGCCATATCGATTCCGCTTCGTATTCCGCCCGAGGCGATGATCTGCACCTCGTGTCGATACGGCTTCATCAGTCGCAACGCCACGGGTGTCGGGATGCCCCAATCACTAAACAGCTCACCCAGTTCCGGATCGTCGCTTCGATGACTTTCAACCCTGCTCCACGACGTCCCGCCACACCCGGCGATATCGATATACTCGACACCCGCCGCCAGCAAATGTTCAACGTCTTCCGGGGAAATTCCAGCCCCCACCTCCTTGACGACCACCGGTTTTTTAAGGGTCTGGATGATCACCGAAACCTTACTTCGAAGATTGGAGAAATCGGTATCGCCCTCGGGCTGCACCGCTTCCTGTAACGGATTCAGGTGGAGGCACAAGCCATCTGCCTCGAGAATGTCAATGACCGCTTCGCAGTCGGCAAAGCCCATATCATAGTTCAGCTGGACCGCGCCGAGATTGCCCAGCAAAAGCGCATTGGGTGCATGCTTCCGCAGTTCGAAGCTCTCGCGCGCTGCATCGTCCGACCGCAAAACCCGCTGCGAGCCAACGGCAAGGGCCACACCCTCGGCCTCGGCCGCAAGGGCCAGGTTGCGGTTGATTTTCACCAGTTCCTCATCCGCTCCACCCGTCATCGAAGAGATCAGCAACGGGAACGACAACTCCTTCCCCATGAATTTGGAGGAGGGGTTGACCTCGGAAAGATTAAGCTCCGGAAGAGCGCGATGGGTCAGGTGGATGCGGTCAAAATAATATTGCCGCCGATCAATATCGCCGCCTTCCGATACGATATTGATATGATCCAGTTTTCGTTGGTTTATCGATTTCATAACGGGCGGGACTTTATAATGCTTACCCTTCCATTGGGAAGCTCAATTCTGTTGCCCGCAACGCGCAAGGAACGCTCCAGCGCGCCAATTGCCTTTTTTAGGCGTTCCAGTTCAAGTGCCATAATCCATTCCGCTTGTTTTATAACCAACAAAACAACCGACCCTATGATCAATCCTTCAGACGGACATCAACCTTATAGAACCCGGCCGACTCGCTATGGTGGGCCGAGTCGGTGTAGTTACTCCGTGGATGGTCTATTAAATCTTCCAGAGACTGGAAGGCGTTCGTGAGGTTGGGAGTCCAAAACACTTCATACCAGCGTTCGGAAACACTCGGCCATTCAATAATAAAACCAGATACATGGTTTTCGCTCGCAACAACAAAAAAAGATGTCCGATCATTGGGATCTAACCCTGTAATGTATTCGGACAGGTTATCTTGTCCGTCTCCATCGGAATCAACATCCTCATCATTTGATGTGGGATCAAACTGGTGATCTCGCTCCCAGTAGTCCGGCATTTCATCGCCATCCGTATCGGACGAACCATGGACAAACTCATAGGCTCCAAGATCGTATCCCGATGTGCCATCATTCGTTCCGTCAAGCGGGCGTTGCGTACCTGCCAGATCAAAGGGAACGCCATAGACCGGTGTACCCATATCTATCGCAGCCGACCCTGCGCTTAATGAGAAAGTCCCGGGAACGAGCCCTGGGTCGGTGGTTATGTTTCCTATGCCGGGGTAGAAGTCCTGCAAACAGGTGTACTGAACATCCAAAGCAGCACTGAAGAAAATACCAGCCGCCTCTGGAGCTACGTTGTCGCAGATAATGCTGTTTCTAAAGAGCGGAGTTCCTGCGCTCGAAACTCCACCGCCACGTATACCGGCACTATTTCCCGCAAACGTGCAATGAATAAACTCGGGGCTTGTCCCTGCTCCAACCCATACACCACCGCCCTCATCCGAAGCCTCGTTGCCAGCAATCAGGCAGTTCACAACTTGAGCGGAAGAACTGGATTCAAAAAACAGCCCCGCACCGTGCGAACCCGTGTTGGAAACAATGAAGCAAGATTCAATGATCGGGCTACTACCATAGGATCGGATTCCTCCCGCGTTCCCGATAATTTCACATCCTTCAATCCTTGGAGTCGCTCCGTTGGTACAGAGAATCCCGGCCTCCCCACAGTCCCACATCCGACAATCCAGAATCGTCGGATTTGCGCCATCACACACGATGCCCGCCGAGCCGAAGAAATCTTTCCACGTATGAATGGAAAAACCTTTGATGATCGAGTTAGTTGTCTCGCTGGAATCACAAATAAACGCGCTATATGTATTTTCCACCAAGGTCGATTCAGAGCCGTTGAGAGACTGAATCAACAGGTCTTTTCCGCCAAAGCGAATCTCCCGATTGCCCACCCCGCTATAGGCTCCATCGAGCACCACGATAACGGTCCCCGCCGATGCCGAATCAATGGCTTTTTGAATCGCGTCATACGGATGGTCTTTCGTCCCGTCTTCCAGCAGATCACTCACGGTTGGGTCTCCAGGCCCCGGATCGTTTACGGCATCATCATCAACCTGAATTGGATCCAAAGGATCAAGCGCATCGGTACCAAGCCGCAATACTTCAACCCCATCATCAAATCCATCGTCATCCGTATCGGGCATCACGGGAGATGTACCTATATTATATTCCTCCAGCCCCGTAAGCTCGTCGCCATCCAAGTCCTTCCACGCATCGCTTGCGAGTGGATCATGACCATGGGCAATCTCCCAACCGTCCGGAAGGAGATCATTATCACTATCCGAATCGTTTGGATCCGTGCCATAGATATTGACCTCTTCACCATCGCTTAATTCGTCATCGTCGCTGTCCGAGTCGTTAGGATCAGTGCCATGGGTATTGACTTCCGCGCCGTCATTTAATCCATCATCGTCGCTATCAGCATCCAGAGGGTTGGTGCTGTGAGTATTGATTTCCGCCCCATCGCT
>JAUVCG010000125.1 GCA_030595785.1 Kiritimatiellales bacterium
GTGACCTTGGCGCGCTTGGAGCGGGAAAAGCGAATGTCCTTGGAGGTCAGGATCCCGACGAGCTTGCGGTCGTCATCGAGGATCGGGAAGCCGTTGAAGTTGTAGCCTTTTTCCGCGCGGCGGATAGCGATGGTTTCGAGGGTGTCGTTAACGTTGAAGGTGATGGGATTGGTGATGAGACCGTTGAGGTGGTGCTTCACGCGGCTGACGTGCTGGGCCTGGATCTCTGGATCGAGGTTCTTGTGGATGACCCCGATTCCGCCGAGCATCGCCATCGATATGGCCATCTGGGCTTCGGTCACCGTATCCATCGCCGCACTTAGGAAGGGGATCTTCACGCCGACGTTGCGGGTTAGTTTGGAGGAGATATCGGTATCGCCCGGCAGGAAGTCTGCATACTGGGTGATCAGCGAGACATCGTCGAAGGTCAGTCCCTCGTGGGGGAAGGTTTTCATGAAATCAGCTATGTACTTGTTCTGGCTCATTTTTTGCATCCTTTTGCCGAGCCATTCTGTACAGGAACGGAAAACGAGTCAACAACAACCTCCGTCCAATGATCCTTTTCCGGCAAGGGATCGAAAAAAGCGAGTCCAGGCCGGAGTATAAATAAGAAAAGGCGCCCCGTACCGGGACGCCTTTGCTGTTTTCCACAGGTGGTAATTCTACCAGAAGATAACGTAAAGCGCCACGGTGAGGGCGCAAACCCCGAGTCCCCACATCAAAGCCCCTTTGGACGAGGTTAGATCCATGGTGGTATTGTGCGCGAATACGACCCGCTCCTGCCTGAAGATCAGACCGTATATAATCATTACAACAAGCACCAAAATCAGCGAAATGGACATGCTGTAGAGGAAGTGGCAGTCCCCCCAGGCTTGCGGCCAGATTCCCTCTGTGAACTTCTTGCTCGTTAGGAAACCGTAGAAGATCGGGTTGGCAACCAGACCAATGACACCGGCCCATTGAGCGGAAGTACGATTGAGCAGGCCGTAGATGAATACGGCCAGAATGCCGGTGGAGACAAAGCCCTGAAACTTCTGGATGAATTCAAAGACGCTCTTGTTGTTCACCAGCATAGGGGCTATGACGCAGCCGACGACTACGAACACACCAATGAAGATGCGGCCCATCGTGACCAGCTTGAACTGGGTTGCATTGCGGTCGATGTAGCGAGAGTAAACGTCCATGGTCAGGAGTGTCGATGCAGCGTTGAGCACGGCGGCCAGCGAAGAAACAATGGCGCCCAGCAACGCGGCAATCACGAAACCAAGTATCCCCTTGTTCTGCGGGATGAGGCGGGTGATTAACAGGCCGAGCGCAGAGTCGTATTTGTAGGACTTAAGCTCAATGCTTTCAACCGAACCTTTTCCAGCGCGTTCCACTACGGATGCGTTGTAATCCGTAATCTCCAACGCCTTTTCCGGGTTAGCCACAGCCCACTTCCCGTCGAGTTTAAAGACCTTGGTCGAAGCCGGATCAGTAATCGCCTGCTCGTATGCTGCAAGATGGTCGCCGGCATTCTTTTCCATGTCCTTGCTGTAAAGGTTGAAGGCAATAATGCCGGGAATGACGATGACAAACGGAATGACCAGCTTCAATCCCGCAGCAAGCACTAGACCTTTCTGGCCTTCCGCGAGGGAGGCGGAACCCAGGATGCGCTGGGTGATATACTGGTTGAGTCCCCAGTAGTAGAAGTTCGGAATCCAGATGCCCAAAAGGAGAATGGGCCACGGCATGGTCGGGTTGCTACCCATATGCATGGCGGATTCGTTCAGCGTATTGAACTTTTCCATTACACCGGCACCCTGCTCAACCGCAGCTGCCGCTCCGGTCGAAGCTACCAGCTCGGTCACGTTCGTGCCGCCAAGGGCATTGAATGCGAAATAGGTGATGACACCGCCGCCAACGATCAGGGCGCTGCCTTGGAGCAGGTCGGCCCAGGCGCAGGCCTTCAAGCCGCCCACGGCCACATAGATCGCCGCCATCATTCCGAGCGCCCAGCAACACCCGGCCAGCGAGAGGTTGATGTCATAGGAGACCATTAGCTCTTTCAGGGTGAGTGCACCGGCATAGATCACGCCAATCAAACTGACGCCGATAAGGATGAGCATCATCGAAAGTGTCATGAACAGGCGGGCCCAATGGTTGTAGCGAACCTCAAGAAACTCCGGGATCGTGGTGATGCCCGAACGCAGGAAATAGGGTAGTAGCGCAAATGCGACCACAACCAAGGTAATCGCCGCAATCCATTCCCAGCTCGAAACAGAAAGACCGTAGAGACCCGCACCCTGTCCGGACATGCCGACGAATTGTTCAGCTGAAATATTGGCAGCGATCAATGAAAAGCCGATCAGCCACCACGTCAGGCCTCGCCCGGCCAGAAAATAGTCCGACGCACCTTTTTTGCCGTGAGTATCTTCACCCTTCGATTTGTACAGGCCAACAAAAAGTACGGCCGCCACGAAGGCGACAAATACAATGATATCTATGATTCCCATGGGTTCCTCCTATATAAACAAATTGAGGTTCTATTATTTGCTCGAAACTCAATATATCCAACCATTTTGGAAACTTTATAGGAAGCTTTTCTCCGAAGAAGATGTTCAGTCCCTTTTCACGGCATCGAGCTCGATTTCGAACAGCAGGTCGTGGCGACAGACGTCTGCGTGGGAGATGGCAACAGGCAACTCGGGCAGGTGGTGTTCGGTACAGTATTTTTCAAGCAGGGGCGCATCGTCGATGTCTTTGAAGTAGGCGATAGCACGGGCAGTGTCTGCCCAGTCCATACCGCGCGATTCCAGGATGGCATGCACAACTTCCATCGTCAGCTCGATCTGTTTTTCACAGTCGCCGACATGGGCGGTTTCCCCTCCGGGTTCGATGCTTGCCGTGCCGGAAATGGCCAGCATGCGCGAGCCTGGACGATCGATTTCAATGGCGCGGGCGAACGAGCTTTTATAGTCGATGGCCGGGCATTGTAACGGCGAGGGTACGGCGAATACCTTGACCCTGTCGTGTTTCGGCTTAACCGCAAGCAGTGCGCAAACCATCGCTTCGCCGATGGCTGTTCCTGCTCCAATGCCGGTACTGGCCGGCACCATCTTTTCAAAAACCCCGCGCTCCTCGAAGAAGCGGGTGCGTACCGCATTGAATTCGTCGTACCATTCCAGCAGGTCGTTCAGGTAGATCCACGTCCGGGCAATGTCGGTAAACTCCATGTCGGCCTGCTGGAGCAGGGCTTCCATCTTTTCGAATACAGCGCGCGCCTGTTCTTCGCGGGAGAGGGAGAGATCGTCGGCACGAATATCGCCGAGCAGGCAGTAGCGCGCGTCTTCGGTCTCATACCAGTTTCCAACGAGCCGTTCGCCGTCCACGACCGGATTGAGCTCCGCACCGGAGAGGGCAATGAACTGGGTTCCGGTAATGGTTGCACCGGAGCAGGCATCGCCGTGGAGCAGCGTCAGCGGCCAGTCGAGCTTTTTAATAGCCGAAACCGCCTGAGGGTAATACTGGCGCCCGCCAAAAAGGTATTGGAAGGCGATCTTTGCATTGCGCTTCTCTACTTCGGCTGCAACCTGGTCGAACACTTCGGGCATGTTGTCTTCAGTCGCCTGGGCGGTGATGCAATAGGTTTTCACGCCATCATGTGGGATTTCTATAATTTGCAGGCTTTCCACCGTGTTAGTGCTCGATTTATTCATGTTTACAAGTCCGTTCTAGTCCGTATGTGCCAGTCTTTTTTTTGCAAAGCGCATTCTATAGTAAAAGCACCAAGCATACCAAACGCCTCAACCGTCGCATTTATTGTGGCGGTTTCACATCCGTTTTGTGATTTTTGTGCGTCGCGGTATTTTAAGGGAATGAATCGCATGGCGGGGCGGTTTTATCCAAGGAAGCACCCGCCGCGCTCAGCGGTATGTTTTCCATTTTCCAGGGAGTGGACGCCGTTGACGATGACATGGCGCATGCCGTCGGAGAGCTGATGCGGGTTGGCGTAGGTGGTATTTTCTTTGATGGCGTCGGGGTCGAAGATGGCGATGTCGGCAACGTAGCCCTCTTTAAGCAGGCCGCGTTTCCTGAGGCCAAACTGTTCGGCGGGGAGGGCGGTCATTTTACGGATGGCCTCGGTGAGCGGAACGGTTTTGCCGTCGAGCGCGGCGCGCAGGAAACGGGTATGGCTTCCGTAGGCTCTTGGATGCGGGTGGTCCTTGCTCAGCGGTCCCCATGGCGCGCGCAGGGAGCCGTCAGAGCCAATGGACACATACGGTTCAGCCAGGACGCGCCACATGTTTTCCTCGGACATGCCGAAAAAGATACCGCCGGTCTTAAGGTCATCAGTATCGATGAGATGGAGCAGGGCTTCGATTTCGCCCATGCCGAGGGCTTCCGCGACTTCAGGAAGATACTTCCCCTTAAACGGTTCAAACTGGGTTGAGCCGATCATGACGTCGCTCCAGCGGCCGGGCGGGCTGTCCATCAGTTCATCGCGGATCTTCTTTCGTGTTTCCGGATCGCGCAGGCGGGCAAGCACGGCGTCACGCCCGCCATACGAAGCCCATTCGGGCAGGACTATGTCGAGGTCGGTGCATCCGGCGGTGTAGGGATAACGGTCGGAGCCAATCTGCATATCGGTGTTCGCAGAGCGGATTTTTTCGAAGGCGGTGTCGAGCTTGTTCCAGTTGCCGGAGCCGGAGGCCTTCAGGTGGGAGATCTGCAGGCGCGCGCCGGAGCGCCCGGCAATGTCGATCGCCTCGTCGATCGCTTCGAGAAGCTGGTTGGATTCAGAGCGCATGTGGGTGGTGTAAAGCCCGCCGCGTTTGGCGACGACCTTGGCCAGTTCAACAAGTTCTTCGCGTGGAACGGCGGAGCCAGGGGAATAGGCGAGTCCGGAACTGAGACCAATGGCACCTTCGTCGAGCGCCTGCTCCAGCGCTTGGAGCATTTGCTTCATTTCTTCCGGGGTTCCAGCGCGCGGTTCGTAGCCGCAGATACCGGCGTGCAGCGTATTATGTCCGACGAGCAAGGCGGCGTTGATGGCGGGTTGTGCCTCGGAAAAACGCTCGCGGTAGTCTGCGACAGTTTTCCAGGGGGTAGGGGCGTTCGATCCATGGGTAGGGACAGACCGC
>JAUVCG010000111.1 GCA_030595785.1 Kiritimatiellales bacterium
GTGAGCCTGTCGGATACCGGCCGGAAGATGAGCGATGTATTCCCGCACCTGCGGGGCTTCTGCGATGACGTGATTGTTTCGCCCGACGATCCGAAAACAAAGGAAAGCTACGACGTGGTTTTCTTTTCCACCCCCGATGGAGTCGGCATGCAAAACGCCGGCGGAGAAATTGAACGGGGAGCCAAGGTGATCGACTACAGCGGCGACTTCCGGTTCGGCACGCCGGAGCAGTATGCCGAATACGCCAACTTTATCGGCCTTGACCCGGTGCACAAGGATCCCGCCCTGCTTACGGAAACCGTCTATGGTCTTCCGGAACTGCATGAGATCGGCGACACGCAGATGCTCGTCGGCAATCCCGGCTGCTTCGCGGTGAGCTGCATCCTGGGGCTTGCTCCGGCTGCCGAGGCCGGAATCATTGACATGAACAGTATCATCTGCGACTGCAAAACCGGTGTTTCCGGTGCAGGCAAGAAGCCCAACGCCGCATTCCACTACCCCAATCGCTATGACAACATGAATGCCTACCGACTTTCGGGCCATCAGCACATGGTTGAGATTGAGCAGGAACTGAGCGCGCTCAGCAACGAAGAGGCACGGATTACCTTTACCGCCCAGGTGGTTCCGGTCTGCCGGGGCATCATGTCGGTTCTTTATGCCTCGCTCAACGGGCAAACCGCGGATGAGGTGCTGGAAACCTACCGCGAGTTCAACCGGAACAATCCCTTCGTGCGGGTGCAGGGTGCAGAGACACCGTCAAGTATCTCCGATGTGCGGGGAAGCAACTATTGCAACCTGACCGTGGATGTGGATGCCCGCAACAACCGTTTACGGGTGGTTTCGCACATCGACAACCTGATGAAAGGACAGGCTGGCAATGCTTTACAGAACATGAACCTCATGTTCGGATTTGATGCTGGCACGGGTCTTGCGTCTTTCGGGCAGTACCCATAAAGGGAACCCGAAAGAAACAGCATGAATAAATTTGTCAAAATGCTCATGGCAGGGGCAGTAACCACAGGTTATTTCCTGATTTTGCGCTATGTTGCGCCCAGCCGGGAACCTTACTTTATTCTAGGCATCGGCCTGATTGGGTATATGGCGTGGCTTTACGGCGTTGCGGCCGGCCTTGCCCTGACCCTGTTTATGACCCCCCTCACGATCTATATATACGATCAGTTCGAGGTCTCGATCAGCTATGACGGGTTTGCATACTCGCCGGTTTACATCGCCCTTGAAATCCTTGTAGCCGCTACAATGGGACGCTTGCGCAATAAAACCATACAGTTCTCCAAAAAGGAAACCGACTTGATGAACGTTAACGAAAGCCTGCAAACCGCCCTGTCAAGAGTCCGCGAAATGGGGGGAATCCATTCCCTTTGCACCTCCTGCAAAAGCATTCTCGACGACGACGGAAGCTGGACCAAAATCGATTCCTACCTGAAAGATAAAACCAAGGCCGAATTCAGCCATGGCATCTGCCCCGACTGCGCCAGGAAATACGAAAATACACCCGAATTGAACGCCGGATAAAGGTTGGGCTCGGACTGCAATGCAACGGCATTAACTACTGCATTCCCTCTGCCGCCCGTAGAACATCCTTCAAATCTACGTTTACCTGTTATGTTCTTACCATCCACTCTGGTGTTCCTTTTTCGAACATGATACACCGTTCTTCAGACGAGGCAATTGGAATGCCAGATCATCTCACACCCGAGCAGCGTTCATGGAACATGAGCCGGATTAAGGGTAAGAATACGAAGCCCGAATTGATCGTGCGATCCCTGCTGCACCGCGCCGGCTATCGCTTCACCGTCAACGGCCCGAAAAACAAAAAGCTGCCGGGCAAACCCGACATCGTCCTGCCGAAATATAAAACCATCATCTTCGCGAACGGTTGCTTCTGGCACCGGCATAAAGGATGCAAAGGAGCTACCACCCCGAAAACCCGAACCGAATGGTGGCAGAAGAAGTTTGATCGGAATGTGGCCAACGACAAAAAGCATACCCGCGAACTACGTAAACTCGGATGGCATGCCATCGTGGTCTGGGAGTGTGAACTGAAAAATCCTCAAAAGGTAATCCGGAAATTGAACCGTCGCCTCAGCGCTCTTGCTTTGGAACAGCGCCCTTCATGAACTCGTTTAGCGGAATTCCTTTTTTCGGAACAGGCGACCCTCTACCTTCATCGATCCCGTTAATCGGCTGCAAATCCCAGTCGTGAGCCGCCAACAGATCATCATCAGCCAACGGCTTAACATCAAACACAAGATAATATGGCTGACTGGCTCCGCCCGGATATTCCAACTCTACGAGTTTCTCTTTTGAAAATACGCGCGGCCCTTCGGAGACAATCTTAAACAAGTGCCCGCCACCTTGATATTCGCCGTCCCCGTGCAGGAGTAAATAGGATGCCCCGGCAACAGAGTGATGCAAGCGCAAGGAACCGCGCTGTTTTTCCGTCCGGAAATTATAAAGCCCACTCGATGCAACCCAATTCAAATGCTTTTCGCCGTTATGCCACCCGTGGATAACAAACATTTCTTTCGGCGGCTTCGTGCGGTAGTGCTCCTCTGCTTCAGGCAAGGTCTCTCTCACGGCATCCGGCGGATCATCTTTATGGATACGATAGGTATGATAGGTCTGTTGTTCGTGCTGAGTTGCCCGGTTGCAAACATGGGCGACCACCTCCTTAAGGAAGCGTTCAAGGGCCGCAGAACCGTCATCCGACCCATTGGGACGAAGAGGGAAAGCTCCAAGCCCCGGCAGCAACTCATGGAACCCGCGAAACGGAGCGTGTTCTTTTTCATTCCCCGGATACAGCACATAAGCTCCGGCCGAACGCCGGATGGCATCGCGGTAGGCATGCATTTTCAAGAGGTCGGCCCGCTTGTAGTTTCCCGTCCTCTGCTCGGCCTTTTCCTCATCCAGATTTTCCTCTTTGCGGCCGAAAAGTTTTACGAGGCTGTCCACTTTATACTTTGCATCGAAATGAACATGAGTGATCAACTCCTGCTCTTCGGATTCCTTTTGCGTAAAGCCGTCCGGCCAGAGCGACAACGTATAGTCCGGCCGCATCCGGCGGCTCCACGATCCCTGCGCCGGGTACTCTTTGGCTACACCAAATGTCCGATTATAGCTGAATTCCACATGCAACCGACGACCCGCCCCGGAATAAACCCCCTTGATCGGGAGGTGCTGACCCGCCTTCAGCTTGAGCACCAGATCCCTGTCATTGATCAAATCCTCCACCGGAGGATTCTTCAGCTCAAACATTCCTGCAACGAGGTCGAGCATCCTGAAGAACACCCAATATTCATACAGAGCGGCGGCGTCACGCTTGCCGCCGGCATACACATCATCGCCGCCCGTCCAGCTCAGCTTGGCCGCCAGCTCGAACAGCATCCATGCGCGGAGCACCTGACGGTACCCCTCCCTGCGCTGAAGCACAGGACTGTTCAGCGGAAGGAGCTCCGGCGGCGAAACCTGCTTGAACAGGTCCTGCGAAAGGGTCTCTTCCAGATCATCAATCAACCCGTTCATTTCAGACCGCAAGCCGGGGTATTTTCCGCTTCCAACGGCTGGGAATTTTTCGAGCAAATCCTCCAGGGTTTGGAGAAACAGGTTCAGCGCATGTTTCACAAACCGGGTTTCCGGCGTATCGACGGTGTCGCGCTTATCGCGAACTTCAATCCGCTCGGGAATCGTCGACATGACCGAATGGAGCGGATGCCCATCCGGAACCTCCATCCGTCGACCGGCGGAGGCAAACTGCCGCACCTCATACCGCCCAAGGCGGCGGCTCTGACGGACATCAACCGACCGGAACTCTTCGCGCCAGCGCGTGTTCGGCATCGTCACGATCCGCTGGACGGCCAGCTGGAACCCTTCGCCCCCTAAAAGACTTTTCAGGAAATAGAGCCGCTGGGCCAGCGTCGCTTCGTTCACCTCGTCATCGGGCACAAAATTCTGCTCAACGGGCGACTCCAGCTGCAGCAGGAAATCAGCACACCGATCCGCAATATCCTCCAGCATCGACCGATATTCATCTTCATAGTTGAGTTTTGTTGAACGGACATCGATGTGTGTTTCAGCAACCGCGTCACCCGTTTCCTTGTCGAGCAACTCCAGTTTCAACAACCCGACATAATTACCCGGTTCGATTGAACCGCGCTCCTTGTCATGGTCTATGCGGCTACGCCGGATGATTCCGGATTTTTCTTTCAGCCGATAATCGGGCGAATCCAGCTCATACTCATAACGCCCGTTTTCATGAAGCGAGGCCAGCTCCCCGTCACCGAAGATCGTCAGCTGCGCCAACGCCGCCCCGCCTTTGGAAAGAAAATCGACTGTTAAAGGGTTACTCATCGGCTGCAAATTAAAAAGTCAGGGGGTTGACAGATCCAGAGAATCGTGGGAGCTTGCTAACGGACTGGGAGCTCCCGGTCGGCAGGCATTTCTGGAAACGGAGATGTCTGTTTGCGTTTAAGGGAAAATTTTCCATCCAGAAATCCCTCCCTTTCGATACACCTTCGGATCCACAATCTCAAAAGCCTGGTTATCCTGTTCAGGCCGGAGGATATGCCGTGCGCAGGGATGAGCACAAAGATCCGCAAGCTGAATCCCCGCGATGTTGTCAAACTTCCTTCTAAAAACCAAAGGACATCTGAGCGAGCGGAAACGGTCCCCTGAAATATAATCTGTCCCCTCACTCATCATCCGATAAAAACATCGTTCGAGCGTTTCATCCTCCTTCTTCCCCCGAGCCTCCGCAACAAACGGCAGTTCATTCAGCTGATTGCTCTCCATGAAATGGACGAGCCTTTCCAAGGTAAACTCCAAGGCCAGATCGTACGGATTCGCCGCATTCGTTCCGTATCGGTTTTTATGATCCTCCTTGCGAATAGCCGAAACAAACAGCGTATATGGAAGCTCCTTCATTAATTTTGAAAGCTCCGCAAGAAATTCCTCGCGAGGTTCTTTGGCCAAAAGAAACCCAAACGGGCCCTTTCTTTTACGTATATCCCGGCTGTGCAGATTAACTCCCTCGTGGAACCAGTACTTCAACTTCAACCGGGCCACGGCGGGAATCACCTGCTCCACGTAATCCGCGCGCTTTATGATCACCGCAGCCAGAAGAAACAACGGGAAGTCGCGATCGATCAGTTCCAGCGTGTGATCGCCGCACTCATCCAAAAACGCGATGTATTCTGATGTTCCTCCGACATTTCTCATCCGCTTTTACGCCTCCGCAAAGCTGGTGAACCCGTGTTCCGCCAGACGCTTGCGCATACGCGCCAGCTTCTCCACTGAATTTGGGTAGAGCGTATTTTCCTTCGTTAGGATTACATCCTTTATCGGATCACTTTCTGGGCGAGCTTCTTCCTTCAAGCAAAGACGAATCAGCGCGGCCAGCACCGGACCCAGCTTTTTCTTAGAGCCGTGTAGCTTCGGCAGCAACTTCTGCATAATCGCCGCGTCCATCGCGGAGTTGAACTCCCAACCTTCGGCGGAGAGTTCCTTGTGGAAATGGATAAAGCGACAGATCTCATGCGCCGTACGATATCCAAATTCCGCGCCAGCCTCTTTGAGCTCAGGGAAGAACTGCATCAGCACGTTCGACACCTGCTTACGGCGCGTCGAAGGCCGGGGCAAGGCCGGCGAAAAGCAACCCGTGTTCGTCCGCCGGGTCACCTCCGGCGACGAGACCGTCGTCCTCTGCCGCAGCGACGGGCGGAAGAAAAAGGAAGATGCCATCCAGGACAATGCCGAACGCAAGCTCGTCGAAGGACTTGAAAAGCTACAGGCGCGGATCTTCCGAAACGACTCCCGCCTCAAGCTCGGCGAAGGCTCCGCACTCGTCAACCGCATCATCGGTCGCCTGCTCGGGCGGACCACCCGCGCCTCCCGGCTCTATGAAATCAGCTACGAACACGAAAACAGGGAACTCGGCTGGCAGCGCAAGGAAACCGAATGGGACAACAGCCGCGAGCTGCACGGCTGCTACCACCTCCGCAGCACCTTTGAACTCGAAGACCAG
>JAUVCG010000053.1 GCA_030595785.1 Kiritimatiellales bacterium
ATTTCTCCGGCATGTCGGGGCGTGGAAACACCATTGGCTTCCACGGTAAACTTACTTTCCAAAGCATGGAAGAACTCATCCTGCGTTCCTGGAAGGGAGAGGATCACACGGTTGTAGGCCAGGATTTTCAGTTCGTTTTCAGGGAACATGACGGCCAGGAAATAGTTATAGGGCTCGTCACCGGTATGGTTTGGATTGTCTTCGCGGCGCATCGCGCCGACCTTGGCGGCAGACGCGGAGCGATGATGTCCATCGGCTACGTAGGTTGCCGGAATTTCACCGAATGCGGATTCAAGCTCGGCCGCGTTTTCAAACCTCCAGACGGTATGCCCCACTCCGTCTTCGGCGGTGAATTTGTAGACCGGTTCCGCAGCCTTGGCTGCATCAACAAGCGCATTGATCTTTTCGCTGTCGCGGTAGGCCAGAAAAACGGGGCCAGTGTTGGCATTCTGCGTGTCGACGTAGCGGATACGATCCTCTTCCTTCACGCGCCGTGTCTTTTCATGGATCTTAATTTTGCCCTCTTCGTAGTCCTCGATATTGCACGTGGCCACAATGCCGTACTGGACATGCTCGCCCATCTGCTGGCTGTAGAGGTAGATCGAAGGATATTCCTCGCGGATCAGGATGCCGTCGTCCATCAGCCGTTGCAGGTTGATCTTGGCCTGATTATAGACAACATCGCTATAGGGATTGGTGCCTTCCGGTAAATCAATTTCAGCGCGGACCACGTGCAGAAAGCTGTCCAAATTTCCTGAGGCCAGTTCCGCCGCCTGTTTTGTATCTACGACATCGTACGGAACCGATGCCACCGTCTCCGCCTTGCCTTCAGCCGGACGCCATGCCTTGAATGCCTTTACTCTCATTTTGAATCCTTTCCTTTTTCATCGGTGTGATCTGATTGCCAGACGCGAACTCGTTTCATATTGGACTGAGGTGGAAATCCAGCGCATCCCCTCTGCCATTTAAACCGGAAACCAAGACAATGCAGACGAGACAAAATACTTTCTTAGTCGCCCTCGGGTTTCGGGACGCGCGACATCAGATCCATTACTGCCTGGCGTGGATCCTTGCCTTCGTGGACGACAGCGTTGACCTGCTCGGTGATGGGTACGGGAATACCGTGCTGTTCGGCGAGCTCTTTAGCGGCCCGGCAGTTCCATACCCCTTCGGCCACCATTTTCATGCCGGCCATGATATCGGCGAGTGTTTCGCCCTTGCCGAGACGTTCGCCGACACCGCGATTTCGACTGTGTCGGCTCATGCAGGTTACCATCAGGTCGCCGATTCCGCTGAGGCCGGAAAAGGTTTCGGGTTTGGCACCGAGCGCAACGCCGAGGCGAGTGATTTCAGCGATACCGCGCGTCATGAGCGCGGCTTTGGAATTATCGCCGAATCCCATGCCGTCGCTAATGCCTGCTGCAATGGCGATGACGTTCTTGAGTGCCCCGCCGAGTTCGACGCCGACCACATCATCGAGGGTGTAGACGCGAAAAGTATCATTCACGAAGCATTGCTGAATCTGCTCAGCAACGGCGTGATTATCCGCCGCGATGGCTACCGCGCAGGGTACGCCGCGCGCTACTTCTTCGGCGTGGCTGGGACCGGAGAGCACGGCTACCGGCCGCTCCATGATTTCTTCAGCAACTTCGCTCATGCGCTCGTGGGTCTCTTCATCCAGCCCTTTGGTGGCGCTGACCATGAGCGCATCTTCCGGGATAAAGGGTTTGAAGCTTTCCACAACGGGTTTGTAGAAGCGCGACGGAACAACCAGCACAATCAGTCCGGCATCCTTCACGGCTTCGGCATGGTCCGTCGTCCATTGAAGGCCGGCAGGAACCGGCACGCCCGGCAGATAGGTCTGGTTTTCGCCGGTTGTCCTGATCTGATCCAGATAGTCCGGGAATGGGCCCCAAACCGTGACATCATGCCCGTTGCGCTCCAGTACCATGGCCAGGGCCGTGCCCCATCCGCCGTCACCGATTACCGCCGCCTTCATACCTTGTCCTCTTTATTTTTTCCAAATCTGGATTCGGTTCCGTTGAGCAGCCGCTTGATATTGGCGCGGTGCAGCCAGATCACAAGCAGGCTCATCAATGTCAGTGCCAGTTTGACGATCATCCCCTTGTCACCTTGCACCCAGACTGTAATGGCCGCCGTGATGGTAGCAACAATTGATGAGAGTGATACGTAGCGTGACACCGCCATGCAGATCGCCCAACAGGCCATTGCCACGGCGATGGCCATCGGGGCGACACCCAGCAGCACGCCCGCACTGGTGGCCACACCTTTTCCGCCCTTGAACTTCAGATAGATCGGGAACGTGTGCCCGATGATGGCCACTATCCCGAACAGCACGCCATACTCAGGATTGAGGTCGGCAAGCATTGGAAACACGAAGGCCGAAATAAAGCCCTTTAAGGCATCAAGCAGAAAGGTGAAAATCCCCCACCCTTTCCCGACGCAACGAAAGACGTTGGTCGCGCCGATATTACCGCTTCCTTGCGAACGAATATCCACCCCGCGCGCATTGGCCACCAGCAGGCCGAACGGCAATGCGCCGAATAGATAGGCAATGATAGTTAAAACTGCGATATTCATAATTTATACCGTTTGCCGCAAAGCGGCGCGGCGGTTGTTTAGTTGTTGGTTCTTAGTTGTTAGGAAATGGATCGTGATCCATTGATCTGGGCGAAACATCCCCATCAACCATCAACTTGTCAATTATCAACCGGAGCAACAAAATCGAAGGTTTTGCTTGCTCCCTCTTTCCATCTATTTCCCGAAGAGCCATTTCCCGAGGCTCTTCAGCTCATCTTTGATTTCCTCGCTCTCGCCGATCTCCTCAACCTGTTCGCCAAGAACTTCAACGGCGGCATCCGACAGGGATTCCGGAGATTCCCGCATTCCTGCCTCCTTAGCTGCCGCACCTTTCAGAAATGCATTCAGCAAAGACTGGACATTTCCGCCGCCGATGGCATCCAGCAAAGCGGATTGCACATCAACATCGGGCTCCTGTAACGACCCCTCTACCGGCACCACGAAGCGTAACGATCCGATCGATGCCATTCCGCCGATACGGTCCGACAGCTTGTCTTCCAGTTCAATATCGCGCAGGTTCAGCGCAACAGCCGAATTCTCAAACCAGCCTTCGCGGCAATGCAGCACAGGATCCAGCCCAAACGGAGCGGAGCGGATCCCGAGTTTGCTGTATGCTTCCTCCATGATGCGCGGATCAATCTCCATCACTTTGCCCGTGAGATCAAACGAGGGCGCAGTGAAGTCGACAAGTGGAGCCATGCGGATTTTGAGGTCGGTGATAAAGCGGGTCCGGTCATCGCCCAATGATCCAATAACTGCGATATCGCTCCACGGCAGCGAGGGATCCCGTTGCGTCGAAAGGTTGCTGGCGCTAATACCCAGATCAAGGTTAACATCCAGCTGGTCGAGCCTGAAATCCAGATAGCGAACCCTGGCATTGCAGGCCAGCCCCTCGATCAACACCTCCGGCAGCGGTTTGGTTTCCACGGGCTGGGCGGGAGCCGGACCCTTTTTCTGCACGGGTTGTTCCCGGGTTTGAAGCGGCCTGGATTCCGCAGGGCGGGTGGGAGCCGGTTTCTCCACGGGAGCCGGAACGGTTTCCTGCACAGATGGAGGCGGGCCGGTCGGTGACGGATGCGACGCCTGCAACTGATCAAGGTTGACTTCTCCATCCTTGTTGCGAACCACATTGAGCAACGCGTTTTCCACCTCGACGTTTTTGACGAGGACAGGCTTCTGCTTCAATAACGAATAGAGATCCACCTCGAGCCGCACACGGTCGATGGAGGCAAGGTTTTCGAGAAGAAATCCCTCGGGGTTTTTAACGACCACATCATTGAGATAGAGGATGCCGTTGGGCAGGTTGATGGATAACCGACCCACCCGCACGTCGACGCCGGTTTCCGCCTTTATGCGCGGCAGCACGACGTCCCGCATTGCTTTGGTCAGGCCGTATTGAAGGAACAGGTGCAGGCCGAGTAAAATCACCAGGCCCAGCGCCATGATCGCGGTTAACACTTTAAAACTTGTTTTCATTAAATTCCTTTGGGAGAGCGGCATACCGGAGTGCGGGCATCAACCACGGCCAGAGGCGTCCAGCGGGTTGCGATTCAAGGTCGGCCTGCGCGGTTTTTGCAAGGTCGGGGAAAAAGTTCAACCCGGTTCGTACCTCAATCTCATCAACGCTGACCAACCGCGATTTGACCCGGGTGTAGGGCGGGCAGCGGCTTTCAATCAGAAAGGCCAGCACCCTCACTTCGTCTCCGTCTTCGTCGACCAGGATTTTATAGTAGCCCGAAGGGATCGATACACCGGAGCCGAACCGCTTAACCGGCTCGGAAAATACAGGTCCTGTAAGTACCCACACCTCACCGAAATAGCGGCCATACCGCCGGGCAACACGCTGCTCTAGATCCTTCCACATATGCCGATTGACCGACGGGGTCTGCGGAATAATGTTGCTCATTAAAAACGTTTCCCACTGTCCATCTACACCGTAGCGGGTTGCAATGGCAAAGTTTGGTGCCATGTGTCCGCGATCATAGCCCGTACCCCGATAGGCGCTATGCGGCACTTTCGCTTCAGTGCGGTGATCGGTTCGAAAACCGGAAGGTCGCTTGCCGGATTCCAGACGGGGGACATCAAATACGCGGTACGCCACCCAAAGCGGGTTCTTCATCGACTCACTATAGCCCACGAGATAGCTGTTGTTTTCCAGGATCTTTACCCGGTCAAACATCTTCATGCCCTGCGAAGGGGTTCCTCCGTACCCATGCTCTCCGCCGCCGCCGTTCAGGGTTGTGCGGCAATCCCGACCCCACAGCCCCAGCCCGTCCCATCTCTCGACGATTTTAAACCCCTGCCGTCGAAGCGTACGATTTATCCAGGGTGAAACCGTGTAGACCCCTTGGCGAACCTGCCAGGGCAGGAAATAGTATCCCACCACGCCGAAGACATATACCAGGGCCAACACAGCCAGAAGCCGTAAACGGCGGACCCCCCTCGATCTTTCCTTTTTCACCCCCATAGTTCGCGGAGTATAGCGGGATTGGTATGGCAACCCATAAAAAACAGATCAAAAAGCCAAAACTTAGATTTTGACAACCGGGACAAATCCGGTTAACTTCCGCGATCAATTTTGAGAAATAACGGACGGAGAATTTACTATGTCAATGCACAGCAGCTTGAAAGGTGCGGCCAAGATCCGCACACGACGCAACGTACTCAAACGCTTTGAGCGTGTTGAAGTTCTGAAAAAAACAGGCAAATGGCAGGATGGCGACCGTGCGCACGGGCTGCCGAAAACCAAGCCCGAAGATTAATTTCGGAGCAGAGATATTTCGTAAGCACTCTCGGCCCCGCCTGGAGTGCTTTTTTTATTGTACATCAACCACACGCTGCGCTCTGTGGAGAACAACTTATGCCAGAGCTAATCAGACTACAGAAGCACCTCGCCGATTGCGGGCTCGGTTCGCGGCGGTTTTGCGAAACCCTGATTACGGCTGGCCGGGTATTGGTCGACGGTGAAACCGTCACTGAACTCGGAACCAAAATCGACCCGTCCATCCAAAAGGTTGTCTGCAACGGAAACGTTGTTGCAAAGGAACCTACGATCACCCTCCTGCTGAACAAACCTCCCCAGGTGATTTGTACTTCGGATGATCCGCAGGGGCGCACGACCGTGCTTGATTTACTGGATGACCTCCCGGCGCGCGTCTACACCGTTGGCCGCCTTGACTTCATGAGCGAAGGGTTGATTATGGTCACTAACGACGGCGCCCTTGCTCACGCGCTGATGCACCCGCGACACCATATCGAGAAAATCTACAAGGTCTGGATCGATTCGCCGCTTGGATACCACCAACTCAGGAAAATGGCACGCGGGATACCCAATCAGGGGGAAACCCTGCGTGTTCTCGAAATCGACGAAGGCAAACCCTTCCGGAACGGAGTCGAGTACACCATCACTCTCGGCGAAGGGAAAAACCGCCACATTCGCCGCCTGATGGAGCACTTCGAAAAGAAGGTATTGCGTTTGCTGCGGATTTCCATCGGCCCGATCCGGCTCGACGATCTGAAGACCGGCGAGTGGCGACCGGCCAAACCGGCCGAATTAAAACTGCTGCGCAAGGCCATAGCCGATAAAAAGGTATAAGTTCGATTCCCTGTATGGAATTATGAATCTTTCTTTTAGCCCTTCATCCTTGACCCGGTAATTCGGCTTGGGCATTCTCGCCGGTCTTATGAAAGCAAATGACTATCACGTAACGATGGACGCCCTTGCCAGCCTGTGCAAGCGGCGTGGGTTTATTTTCCAGACGTCGGAAATCTACGGCGGCATCAACGGTTTCTGGGACTACGGCCCGCTCGGTGTTGAAATGAAGCGCAATATCAAGGCCTGCTGGTGGAAATCCATGACCCAGCTGCGCGAAGACATTGTTGGCCTCGACAGCTCGATCATCATGCACCCGCGCGTATGGGAAGCCTCCGGCCACGTCGGCAATTTTAAGGACCCAATGCTCGACTGCCGCGAGACAAAGAGCCGCTACCGCGCCGACCAGATCTTCGTGCTCAAGCACAAGACCGACGCCGACGCGCTCATGTTTGCCTTCCATGAAGAAGTTTCCGCCCCGGCCGAGAAAAAGGTGCAGAAGGTTGCCAAGGGCAATCCCGAAGACTACGAACAGGTTGCCCTGCTCGACATTCCGCTCGAAGCCTACGGCAAGCTGGTGGGTCCCGATACCAACGAGCCGGGTACGCTCACCGAGCCGCGCGCCTTCAACCTGATGTTCAAAACGTACGTCGGCCCCGTCGAGGAAAGCTCCAACGTGGCCTATCTCCGGCCCGAAACCGCTCAAGGCATCTTTGCCCAGTTCGGCAACGTCTGTTCCACCGTGCGCAACAAGATCCCCTTCGGCATCGCGCAGATCGGCAAGGCGTTCCGCAACGAGATCAACCCGCGTAACTATACGTTCCGTTCGCGCGAGTTCGAACAGATGGAACTCGAATTCTTCATCAAGCCCGGCACCGATGCCGAATGGCACGAATACTGGGTGGCCGAACGCCTGAAATGGTACAAAAAGGTCGGCCTGCCCGAGGGCCGCATGCACCGCGACATCCACGAAGGCGATGCCCTTGCCCACTATGCCAGCGCCTGCACCGACATCATGTATGACTTCCCCTTCGGCACGCAGGAGCTCGAAGGCATCGCTGCGCGTGGCAGCTTCGACCTCACACAACATCAAAACACCAGCGGGAAAAAACTCGAATACCACGACGAAGAAAGCAAGGAAACCTACATTCCCCACGTCGTAGAACCTTCCGCCGGCGTCGACCGTATTGCCCTGGCTTTGCTGTGCGAAGCCTATCGCGAAGAGTGGATTCCCAAGGGCGGCGGCGAAATCCTCACCGCCGAAGCCGGAGCCAAGCGCGCACCCGAAGGCTACGAAACCCGCACCGTCCTGCGCTTTTCTCCCTGCATTGCACCCTACAAAGTGGCCGTGCTTCCGCTTGTCAAAAACAAGGAACCGCTTGTAGAAAAGGCGCGCGGACTCTATGAGCAGCTTTCCAGGCGCTGGAAATGCTTCTACGACCAGACTGGAGCCATTGGACGTCGCTATCGCCGCCAGGATGAGATTGGAACGCCTCTATGCGTTACCATCGACTTTGAGACCATTGAGCAGGATGACGCTGTCACCATCCGGGACCGCGATACCATGGAGCAGATACGTCTCCCCATCGCCGAGCTGGAAGCCCATATCGCTGGAATAGTCGATTTCTAAAGCGGGTTTACAACCGCTATGTACCGTTCACTTCCCCTCGGACGGGGTGCTGCTTTCCAAACAGGGAGCAAGCCTTACAGGCCAAGGGCTTTGCGCAGTGCATCGACCTTATCGGTCTTTTCCCAAGGGAACTGCGGGCGGCCGAAATGGCCGTAGGCTGCGGATTCCTGATAGCTCCACCCGTTCGGGGTCAACAAGCCCAGGTCGGCAATCAAACGGCTCGGACGGAAGTCGAAGATTTCGCCCGACTTGAGCACTTCCTCGATGAGGTGGTCATCTACCTTTCCGGAACCGTAGGTATCGACGTTGATGCTCAGCGGCTTCGGTACACCGATGGCGTAGGCCACCTGGATTTCACATTTTCCGGCCAGGCCGGATGCGACAATATTCTTGGCCGCATAGCGGGAATAGTAGGCCGCCGAACGGTCGACTTTCGAAGGATCCTTTCCAGAGAATGCTCCGCCGCCATGACTGCCGACGCCGCCGTAGGTGTCGACAATAATCTTGCGGCCGGTTACGCCGGCATCGCCGTGAGGACCGCCGATAACAAATTTACCGGTCGGGTTGATGAAATATTCGGTACCCTCCTTCAGCAGACCGGTTGGAGCCAGTACATCCTTACAGACCTTAATCAGGTCTTCGCGGATCTGCTCCAGCGGAACATCGTCGGTCTGGTGCGAAATCACAACGGTATTAATCGATACCGGTTTGCCGTCGACATGCTGAACGGACACCTGCGACTTCGAGTCAGGGCGCAGGTATGGAATCGTTCCGGCCTTCCTGATCTTCTGTAATTCATCCAGCAAAAGATGGCTGTAAGCAATCGGTGCGGGCATCAGTTCGGCAGTAGCATCGCTGGCATAGCCAAACATCATGCCCTGGTCGCCGGCTCCCTGTTCGGAAAAGAGGCCTTCACCCTCGGTCACGCCCTGTGAAATATCGGGTGACTGCCCGTGCAAACGGTTGATGTATTCAAAGCTGTCCGCATTGAACATCAGCTCTTCGCGATCATAGCCGATGTCGCGCACCACTTCGCGGGCGACAGCTTCGGGGTCAATCTGGTCCCACCCGGCACAGGTGATTTCGCCGGCATTCACCACTAAATTGGTGGTGGTCAACGTTTCGCAGGCCACCCGGCTTTTCGAATCCTGCGCCAGGCAGGCGTCTAGAATGGCATCGGAAATCTGGTCGCACACCTTGTCGGGGTGCCCCTCTGAAACCGATTCGGAAGTAAAAACATGGTCAACACGGATTTTGCTCACAACATAACCTCTATTCGTTTATTCGGATTTAGTAATATAGTCGCGAAATCTAGCGAACCGGTTCCCTTGATACGATAAAAAAAGGCGAAAAAACGCTCCTTTGAAAGCTCCATGCTTGACCGCCCGACCCCCCTCAACCTACTGTTTCCAACCAATTGGAACCCGAACTATGAATGCGTTCACCAAAGACGACCTGATCAATTTTTTCCCAAGGCTTGAAACCTTTGTCGGCATTGACTCCGACGGATGCGTATTCGATACCATGGAAATCAAACAGAAAGACTTTTTTCACCCGGCGATCATCCGCTACTGGGAACTGGAATCCATCGAGACACAGGTTCGTGCCGCCGCCGAATTTACCTACCTCTATTCCACGTTCCGCGGCCTGAACCGCTTTCTCGGACTCTGCAAAACCTTCGAGCTGCTTAAGGATTGGCCGGAAGCCTGCAACAAAGCCTCACTTCCCGACCCGGCCGACCTACGGGCTTTCTGCGATTCCGGCCAACCCCTCGGCAATGCAACGATCAAGGCTGAAGCAGCACGGACCGGCAGTGAATTGCTGGCGAAGACCTATGAGTGGAGCGTTCAGCTCAACATTGATATCGATACCAAAATGCCCGCCCCCCCCCCTTTCCAAGGTGCGGAAGAGGCCCTGGAAAAGATTTCCGAGAATTCTGATGCCATCGTCATTTCCCAGACCCAGGCCGTTACCCTTCTCAAGGATTGGTACCGCGACGACCTGGCAAAATATGTCTCTGTTATCGCCGGCTCGGAGTTGGGCAGCAAGATCGACCATTTCACCATGGCAGCTGTCAATCGCTATCCCGCCAACGCCATCCTGATGATCGGCGATGCCCCCGGAGATATGGCCACAGCCCAAACCATTGGCTGCAACTTTTTCCCGATCAATCCCGGCCATGAAACCGAAAGCTGGCAACACTTCATGGACAAAGCCTACGGCGAATTCCTTTCAGGTGGTTTTTCAGAAGAATATCAGCAAAATCTCAACCACGAATTCAAAGCCCTGCTCCCCGGTGTTCCGCCGTGGAAACAATAAACAGAGAGTTCGGAAAACATAAAAAACGTGAAAAAAGAAAATTACGGATAGTAGCACAAAGGACGCAAAACACTTCCGCATGGAAATTCTTTGCGCTCTTTCGTGGCAAAATCAGCTCGTTCCAGATCCGTGTATTTAGCGGCTACCCAAAGGATGTCCCATGCAAATAGATAAACTCGAAAAACTGCTCAACCACTTCAAGAACGGCGAAACCGACCTCAAACAAACCCTGGACACACTCAAACAGCTGCCGTTCGAGGATATGGGTTTCGCCAAGGTTGATCACCACCGGGCGTTACGCACCGGCTATCCTGAAGTGGTCTTTTGCCAAGGCAAGACCCACGAACAGGTGAAAAAGATTTTCCAGTCGCTTGAAAAGCACAATGACAACATCCTGCTGACCCGCGCCGAACCGGAGCTGTTTTCCCGGCTTCAAAAGGTGAATGACCGTCTGGTCTACAATGAGCTGGGTCGTACGATCACCCTCGAAACAAAAGAGCGCGAAAAGACCGGCCATGTCCTTGTGATCTCAGCAGGCACCGCCGACATACCCGTCGCCGAGGAGGCCGCTGTTACAGCATCTATTTCCGGAGCGAAGGTCGAGCGCATCTATGATGTCGGAGTTGCCGGCATCCATCGCCTGCTGGCGCACAACGAGACGATTCAGCAGGCCCGCTGCATCGTTGCTGTGGCCGGCATGGAAGGCGCGCTGCCTTCCGTCGTTGGCGGCCTCGCCCCCTGCCCCGTCATTGCCGTTCCCACCTCTGTCGGCTACGGCTCGCACCTCAACGGCCTTGCGCCGCTCTTCACCATGCTCAACTCCTGCGCACCCAACATTACCGTCGTCAACATCGACAACGGCTTCGGTGCCGGGTTTTCCGCAGCCATGATAAATAAGGGCTGATTCCGCCTTTGTATCTAAAATTGCAGGGAATGTACAATTCGACCGTCAGGTCCGACTTTCCCCTGCTTGTTTCAACGACTTTATTTCCCTCAGCAAAACCCAATATCGTTTATAGGCTTTTGCCTGCTCATTCGCGCTGAGCAGCGGTTCGAGCTTTTGCTTATGCGCGTTATCACCCTCGTCAGAGACCACGAGCGCCCATGCATAAGCCTCAACTCTATTGCACTCTACACCTAAACCTATTCCATAAATGGAAATGCATTTAATTTGAGATTGGACACGTCCACTTTTTGCAGCCAATACATACCACTCAACCGACTTTTCAAAATCTTCTTTTTGGGCATAGATAAGCCCCAGTGTTTCCTGACATTCTGCATCACCCGATTCGGCTAAGGTCGTGTAGAGCTGAACAGCTGTCTCTGTATTTTTCTCTGCCCCGATCCCATTCAAATAATGATGCGCAAGCAATTTATTTGCATCGGCATTCCCCTGCCGGCCCGACAGCTGCAACCACTTGACGGCTTTCTCGAGATCTTGATCATTCGAACCACGATTTCTGTAAAAGACCCCTGCATTCAGTTGAGACTTCGAATCTCCCTGCCTGGCCATGCTGAGGAGGTGCCCGAAAGCCACTTCATCATTTGATACATACCGGGACCATGTGTTGAAATTCCGGGCAAGGGTCAATTGGGCGGAACGGTTGTCTTGATCGGCCGCCCTTAAAAACCATTCCACGGCCTTTTTTGAATCCGCTTCTACACCGATGCCCAGAGCGTAATATTTTCCGAGCGTAAACTGAGCGTCAGCGTATCCCTGTCCGGCAGCCCGCCGAACCCATAGCACCGCTTTTTCAGCATCGTGTTCCAGGCCTAAACCGCCTTTTTCGAAGCTGGTTCCCAGAAATAATTGTGCCGGAGCAAAGTATTGCTCAGCCGCTCTACGCGTCCACTCGAAAGCCAGCTCATCATTTTGACTCACTCCCGTCCCATGTGCATAACAGCTTCCGAGTGCCAATTGTGCTTCAGGATGATTTTGTTCTGCCGCTTTCCGATACCATGCTGCCGCCTGTTTCCAGTCCTGCTCAACACCATCGCCCTTCTCAAACGCAACCCCCAAATCAAATTGAGCAAATTGAGCCTCAGGTCTCCCTGTAGCAGCTTCTTTTTTAAGCATTTCACTCTGTAGGTCGGCATGACTTGATAAAATGATCAGTCCACTAACCATCAGTGCGTCTCTAAATCTACGCATATCCATTCCTCCACAAAACACTCCACGATAAAGATCATACTTCTTAGAGCTCATACCATGCCAATTACAGCTCTTATCATGCCAACAAGTCCACACTTCAGCCCTCCTGCAGTAACAGAAATATCTATTTCCGATTAGGGCACCTATCCGGTGTCCTGAATCGTAAGTGTGGAGCTATTAGTACATTATCATCTATTCGGACATTCCATTTTTTTATGGGCTCATGCTAGCGCGCAAGTCCTTTGTGGTTCAAAAAAAAGTTCATGCCCCTCCCTCAGGGCATGAACCTCTACGGTCAACCTCAGCTAAAACAGCTGTTTGAATCTACCGACCGGTACCGCTCCGCCTGATGCGGAGCAGACCGGCCGTCAGTGAATATAATCACGAGCCGGTTAGCGTTCGATACTGACCTTGTAGAAGGCCGCGTCACGTACTTCGCTATCCTCAAACTCCATCGCCTCTCCAGTTCCTGTAACCTCAGTCATCGATTCAAAGGCATGCGTCATCAGGTTTGTGGAGAACAGCACAGTATAATTTCTACTCCGTTCCGAATTCCAATGAACTGTTGTTCCGACACCTCCTGCAAAGGATAGCGATGCTGCCGGTGAAGGCGGATAGATGGCTACGACATAACCACCACCAAAGTATATATTGAAGTAATCAGCAATATCCTCGGCAAGTGCTTCATCTTCAACATACCAGACATACTGAGGCAACGCAGGATTGCTGATGGTGTAAGCAATGCCCTCATCGATCACGAAGTCATTTTCCAACCCATATGCATCCTCTACGTAAACTGTGGTATCTACGCTATTGGTGATAAAGTTGAAATTCATGTTCGTGCAGGACCGG
>JAUVCG010000101.1 GCA_030595785.1 Kiritimatiellales bacterium
ACACTCCTTTACCTCCCGGTTCTAAAACGGTTAGGCAACCACGTTGCCCGATCCGCCCGAAAATTGGGAAGTTTTAGTTGGAGTGATACACTTTTCGGCCGCCCCGCCGCCCGCCGCACTTTTCAACCGGCGTTTACACCTGCAAAATATACAACGTGAGTATCTGGTTTAGGGGGTTGCGCAGAGCGCTTTGGAGTGCGCCCCGAAGCTTCGGGGCGCTTTCCGTCCGCACCGCACGTATTCAAAAAGCGCTGACGGGGTCAGACGCACTTCCGCCGCCGCCTCAGGCTATGGCGGGACAAGCCAGAGCGGTTGCACCGCAAATGCATAAGGAGGACGACGGAGCCCCATCTTGTCGCCATTGGAGGTCACAATTTGTGACCTCCAATCTGAAAACTCATCGTCAGACAGCTGAAACATGAATGATTGGAGGTCGATGCGGAGGTTTTGGCGAATCGAATATAGTTGTCGGTGCTCATGAGCCATACCCGTTCTTTTTATAGCCCAAATGGATAAGTTCGTAGCGTGGTATCGACGGGTGTCCTGTCGAAAAACAGGCTTTCAATCCTAGGGACTAAAAGGCATATTACGTCTATGAAAACGCTGGCAAAACATAACCCCTATCTTCGAAACACCAAGCAGAGACATCGCATGGTTTCAGACAGTGTGCGGGAATCGTCGATTTTCGAGGGAGCCAAATGTTTTCATTCCTCCAGCTCCAACAAACGGGCTTCCACACAGTCACGGAAAAAAGCAGTCAGCGGCACATAGTTCTGGGCATAGCCCGCCACCACCGCATCCAGATAGTCCTTCTTGCGCTTTACAGAACCCTTCCCTGAAAAATTATAACGCGGCATGGGATAGCCTGCCTGTAGAAACATGAGATCGGCCAGCCAGCGGGCCAAGCGTCCATTCCCCTCGCGAAAAGGATGCACCAACAATAGTTCAGCATGAACCGAAGCAACCTGCCCGGCAACCCTCTCAAGCTCAGCCGCTTGGCAAGGGGTATGTTTATTCAGGAACTCATCTTCAAGCCCTGCCATGTTTTGTGGAACCCGGAATGCAGGTGGCCAGCGGAAATTACCTTTCTGCATTTCAACCGTCCGGTACCGACCTGCCCACTCATAAATTTCGTCAAGCCAGTCTCGATGCATCTGGCAGATCAACTCGGCGGTAAAAACAGTTTCGTCGGTAATGATTTCAAAATAGCGATTTTCGGCTATTTCCAGTGCATGAGCTTCTGCGAAATCCATTTCGGTCTTCAACCGAATCCCTTTCAGGTTCAGCAAAACACGTTTCCGGGAACCGGGTTGCCATTCACCTTCGATCCCGGTATCGCGATATCTGGATGGACTCCGACTCATTAAATTACCTATTCCACCTTTCCGCCAAGGGCTTCCATGTGCTGCCAGAATTCGGGATATGAGGTATCCACGCAACCGACATTATCAATGGTGATGGCTCCATCGCTGAAGCTGTTCAGAATCGCCATCGCCATGGCAATGCGGTGGTCGCCGTGGCTGTTGAGCGCAACGTCGGGCGTTTTCAGCGTGGCTGGCCCGCTCACCACCATGCCATCATCCTTTTCCTCCACTTCAACGCCGAAGAGGCGCAGGTTTTTCACCATCTCCGCAATACGGTCAGACTCTTTTACACGCAGCTCGGCGGCATCGCGGATATCGGTTCGGCCTTCCGCCAGCGCACCCGCCACCGCAATGATCGGCAACTCGTCGATCAGGTTCGGAATTTCATCCCCCTCAATGACCGTTCCCTTCAAGTCAGCTCCGCGCACCTTGATGGAGCCGTATGGATCGCCTTTTTCTTCGGTCACGGTTACTTCAACATCCGCGCCCATGCGTTTCATCACATCCAACAGTGCGGTACGGCGCGGATTCAAACCCACGTTTTCAATGCTGAGCTCCGCGCCCGGACGGGCTGCAACGGCAACGATCCAAAAGGCGGCCGATGAAAAGTCGCCCGGCACCACAAAGTCGCGTGCCTTGAAGCGCGGCCCTTCCTGCCCGAATCCTTCAATCGAGATTTCCAGTCCCTTGATGTCGACGGGTATGCCCAAGGCCTGGAAAAGTTTTTCGGTATGGTCGCGCGTCGGACGCGGCTCGACCACCGTCGTCTTACCCTCGGCAAAAAGACCTGCCAGCAGAATGCAGGATTTCACCTGCGCAGAAGCCATCGGAAGCAGATAGCCGATCCCCTGAAGTTTGCCGCCGCAAATCATCATCGGCAACGTGCCTCGTTTTCCAGTCAGGCCAATGTGCGCCCCCATCAGTTCGAGCGGATGGCGGATGCGCCCCATCGGGCGCAGCGAAAGCGACTCGTCGCCAACCATCGAAACTTCGATCCCCGCCCCGGCCACAAGCCCAGCGAGTAACCGTGTGCCGGTTCCCGAGTTGCCCATGTCGAGCGGTTCGACCGGCTGCCGAAGTTGCCCGGCCACGCCGGTGATGAAGAGCGCGTCATCGCGAAACTCCGCCTTGGCACCCATCTGCTCCATAGCCGAAAGCGTGCTGCGTGCATCTTCTCCGTTGAGGTAGCCTTCCACCTTCGAGGTGCCATCCGCCAGCGAAGCCAGCATCGCCACGCGCTGGGAAATACTCTTGTCGCCCGGCACCGTTACAGTTCCCTCCAGCTTCGCTGGATAAACAATTTTTGATTGCCGATTGCCGATTGCCGATTGAACCGCGCCGTTGGCGCTATTTGTCGGAGACAAATTATCTGCGCAGGGCTTCGGGTCGGTCTGCGACGCCTCCGAATTCAAGCTTTCAGTTTCAGGTTTCAAGTTTCACCTCTTCAAGAATCGGTTTAGTTTAAGGATTTCGTTGCGGTCGGCGGCGGCATCTTCGAGCCACTGGCGGATATCGTCGCCGTTACCGCCGCGCAGAATTTTGATCAACCCCTGCAGCTCATCATGAAAACGATCCAGCTCCGCTTCGAGCGCCACGCGGTTGGTGTCGATAATGTCGACCCACATGTCGGCTGAACCGGATGCCACGCGCGTGGTATCCTTGAACCCCGTTCCGCAGAAGTCGGCCTTTTTTGCAGGATCGCCATTGGCAACCGAGCGCGCCAGTGCGGCAGCAACCATGTGTGGCAGGTGACTGGTCGAAGCCAGCATCGCATCGTGTTCCGCAGGCGACATTTCAACCACTTCCGATCCCGCGCTTTTCCAAAGGCTGGAAACCGTCTGCCCTGCCGCTTCGGGGGTATCCGCCGAAGGACAAACCACCGTCAGGCGGCCTTCATAGAGATCGGCATGGCCCGCTTCAATGCCCGTTTTTTCTGACCCGGCGATAGGATGTGATCCCACAAAAAAGGCATGGGAACCGGAAAATAACGGCTCCATCGTGTTAAGCAGCTCCGACTTGGTGCTTCCGACATCCGTCACCACGGCACCGGGCTTGAGCGCCGGAACAATTTCTTCCGCCAGTTTTGCGATCGTCCAGATCGGCACGCAAATAACAATGATGTCGGCCTCGCGTACGGTTTCGGCCGGATCGGCGAACACTTCATCGGCGACATTCAGTGCCAAGGCCCGGGCACGCGTTTCTTCGCGGCGGGCATACCCTAGAATACGCCCCGTAAAGCCGCGTTTCTTCAGGCCGAGTGCCAGCGATGCCCCCATCAGGCCGTACCCCAGGATTGCTATGTTTTGCGGTTTGTTCATGCCGGTTCCAATTCGTTGTATAAGGAGCGCCTATTCTCCAAGGATTGAAAATTAATTCAACCCAAATCAGAAGACAGGGGCGATCCGCCGCGATGCATGCATGCAAAATCGGCTCTTCGGCGGTGGAGTTCACTATATATAATACTTATATTGTACTATTATAATTTGACTTCCCGCCAAGCCGCCCCAATATATCGCCAATTGGACGAAAAATTCTAACAGGAGGTTTATCATGGCACACGAATTACCCACCCTGCCCTACGCATATAATGCGCTGGAGCCCTACATCGATGCGCGTACAATGGAGATCCATCATACGAAACACCATCAGGCATACGTCAACAACGTGAATGCCGCCCTTGAGGGAACCGGACTCGAGGATCTGTCGCTGTGCGAGCTCTGCGCCCGACTGGATGAAGTACCCGAAGACAAGCGTACCGCCGTTCGTAATAACGGAGGAGGCCACGCTAACCATTCGTTCTTCTGGGAAATCATGGGAACGGATAAAAGCCAGCCTGAAGGAGATCTGCTTGCGGCCCTCAACGACTCATTCGGTGGTTTCGACGCCTTTCAGGATCAGTTCAGCAAGGCGGCCGGCACGCGATTCGGCTCGGGCTGGGCGTGGCTGTGCAAGCATGAAGGCGGCACGCTGAGCGTATGCTCCACGCCGAACCAGGATAATCCGTTAATGAAGGACGTGCCGTGCGACGGGCTTCCGATTCTCGGACTGGATGTCTGGGAGCACGCCTACTACCTGAACTACCAAAACCGACGGCCCGACTACATCGCGGCATTCTTCAACGTGATCAACTGGGATAAGGTTTCGGAATACTACGCGAGGTAAATTTGCGGGATAGGTGATAAAAATTGTAGGATTTAGATTTTTAATGCTGAAATAGCCGTACAACTGTGTTTTAACTTCCGACAGCATAGGTAGTGCGGAGGATTCAGTGAAGCCGACAGATACAAACAACCCGGAATATTTCCATAAAGTCGTCGATTGTCAGTATGCCTGCCCGGCACATACGCCCGTACCGGAATATATCCGCCTGATCGCCGCCGGGCGCTATGCCGACGCCTACATGGTCAACTGGGAATCGAACGTTTTTCCGGGCATTCTGGGGCGCACCTGCGACCGCCCCTGCGAACCGGCCTGCCGCCGCGGGCGCGTGGAAGACAAACCCGTGGCAATCTGTCGTCTCAAACGGGTTTGCGCTGACATGAAGCCCGATATCAAAGACCGCCTGCCTGAAATCCCGAAAGAAAAAAACGGCTTTCGAATCGCCCTCATCGGCGCAGGTCCATCGGCACTGACGGTGGCGCGCGACCTGATGCCGCTGGGCTACGAAATCGACCTGTATGAAGCTACCGCTAAAGCGGGCGGTTTCATGCGCCAGCAGATTCCCTCGTTCCGGCTCCCGGCAGAAGTGATCGACGAGGAAACCGGCTACATCCTCGATATGGGCGTAAATACCTTTTTCAACACGCGCGTTGGGAGCATGAAAGCGCTGCTTGAAAAAGGCTACGATGCAGTGTTTGTCGGGTCCGGAGCGCCGAGCGGGCGTGTGCTCAAACTGCCGGGCTACGAATTCGACGGCGGGAAAAATATACAAGTCGGCGTGGAGTGGCTGTCGCAGGTTGCTTTCGACCATCTGACGGAAGCCCCGAAGGATGTTATCGTTCTGGGGGGCGGCAATACAGCGATGGACTGTTGCCGCACCGCCCTGCGACTCGGCGCAGAGAGGGTGAAGGTTGTGCTCCGCACGCCGATCGAGGCCATGGTCGCTTCTCCGTGGGAAATCGAAGACACCCAGGCTGAAAGAATTCCCATTCTTGAAAACCACAGCCCCATGGAGTACATCGTCGAAGATGGCCAGCTCAAAGCCATGAAGTTTGACCTCATTGAATACTCCGTCGAGCCCGACGGCACCGAGGTGTTCACGCCGGTCGGACGGCAGGAAACGGTTGACTGCTCGCTGGTCCTGCTGGCCATTGGCCAGGCCAACGCTTTCCCTTGGATCGAGCGCGACATCGACATTGAATTTAACCAGATCGGCCTGGCGGTGGTTGACGACGAAACCTTTCAATCTACCAACCCCAAGGTCTTTTTTGGCGGCGATGCCGCGTTCGGCCCGAAGAATATCATAACCGCCGTGGCGCAAGGACACCAGGCCGCGCTCTCCATCGATCTCTTCCTTAACGGGCAGGATCTAAAAGATCGACCCGGGCCGGGCACCAATCTGTTCAGCCAGAAAATGGGCATTCACGAATGGAGCTACGCCAGCATGGTTGACGAGGGAGAGCGCCATGTCGTTCCTCACGTCGACCTCGATGCAGCCATTCACAGCCACACGCTGGAAGTGGAATTAGGCTTCGATGCCCAAACGGCTTTGGAGGAAGCCCAGCGTTGCCTCAACTGCGATGTTGAAACTGTGTTCGCTGCCGATAAGTGCATCGAATGCGATGCCTGTATCGATATCTGTCCCGTCGACTGCCTGACGTTTGCCGAAAACGACGAAGAAGCTGCGTTGCGACGCAAGCTGAACGTTCCCGCCCACAACCTTTCGCAGCCGATCTATGTTTCGAAAAACCTCAACACCGGGCGGGTGATGGTGAAGGACGAGGATGTTTGCCTTCACTGCGGGCTGTGCGCGGAACGCTGCCCTACGGCCGCGTGGGATATGCAGAAGTTTTTGTACATAGCGCCGAAAGCAAAAGCTAAGACAGAATGATGATTAGGCAGAACAATTTTATTACGTACTGCGTATTTCGTATTGCCTTTCCTCGCACGCCAGAACAGGCCGGCAACACGCAATACGAAATACGAAATACGCAATACGCAATACGCAATACGAAATAGGATCCCCCATGAAACGCGACATTGTCACCAATCTGTTTGTTATCAAGTTTGCCAACATAAACGGCACCGGATCGGCAAGCGCCAACAAACTGTTCAGCAAGGGTATCTTCCGCATGGGCGTGCCGATCAGCCCGAAGAACATCTTCCCCTCCAATATTCAGGGGCTGCCCACCTGGTACGAAGTGCGCATCAATGAAAACGGATTCCTTGGCCGGCGCGGTGGTATAGATATCATGGTAAGCCTGAATCCGCAGAGCATGGCGCGCGACATCGCCGAGGTGGAAAAAGGCGGCTACTTCATCTACGATTCCTCCCGCCCATTGGATAAAAGCCTGCGGCGTGACGACATCGATTTTATCGGTATCCCCTTCATGGAGCATTGCCGCAAACACTATACCGACGAACGCCAGCGCCAACTCTTCCGCAACGTGATGTACGTCGGGTCGCTCGCCGCCCTGCTCAACATGGACGTGGAGGTGCTCAAGCAACTCATCAGCGACCAGTTCAAGGGTAAGGAAAAACTGATTGCCCCCAAC